>JASFSF010000195.1:0-5394 GCA_050114555.1 Ignavibacteria bacterium | reverse complement strand
CCTTTGAAGGAGGTATCTACTAAAAGCAATCTATTACGAACCGAGTAATACAGCTTATAAATGCTAACATCTAAATCTATCCAGTTGTGATAGATCACAGAACCGGGAACATAGATTAAATCATAACCTTTTGACATCATCCTTGCAGAATATTCGATATCGTCAAGATAAAGAAAAAATCTTTCATCCTGTTTTCCGATGATCGGTAACACAGATTCGCGTAAAAGCATCATGCATCCCGTAACGAAAGTTACATATTTGAATTTTTCACCGGTTTGTAATGGTGGGATTGATTTGTTGTGCACTGCTAATCCCCGCCAGGGAATCATCTTTCCGCCTGCATACCATATTTTAGAATTTGGTTGATAATGATATATCGTTCCACAAGCCGCTGCGGCGGAAGGGCATAATTCCATACCTTCAACCAGGTGATTAAGAAAATCAGGTGTGACAATAGTGTCGGGATTTATGATTAAAACATATTCCGGTTTATACTCAACAATTTTATCCATTCCAAAGTTTATTCCACCAGTATATCCTAGATTTTTATGAGTTCTATAGATTGGAATAAAAGGGAATGTATTTTCAATCATTGATATAGATTCATTCTGTGAATCATTATCAACGATCACTATTTGATAGTTAGAGTAATTACATTTTAATAACGACTGAATACATTCTGTTGTATCTTTCCATTTTTGATAATTAAGAATAAGAATAACTACTTTAGGTTGTACTGCCATTAATTAAAAGTTTTTTTTGAGTTGGTTTGTAGATCTAGATCTATTCTAATTGTTCTGCATTTATAAAAAAATGATGAATGAACCATAAAACAAATATATTTGCAATAAAATTAAGCATTATTAGGGGATTGGTAAAAAAAGAAATTGCAATTAAACCAAAACTAATAGAATATAATACAATCCATTTAAGTTGAGCAGTATATCTCATTTTGTAATAACAGATACCAATACTAAGCCCCATCAACAAAGGTAAAAGCGTAACACCAATTAAACCAAAATCCCAGTAGTAGTACCAATGAAATGGAAATGTATTATACCCGCTATTTAAGAATTTCTTGTTATTAATATGAAAATAATCGGCCATCCAATGTTTTAATCCGAATAAAGCATAAATCCAGTCGATACTTTGTACACTATAAGTATAACTTTGCAACTGGTCAACAGCACGTGTCATATTTTCCAAGTTCATTGATATATACATATATGGTTCGGTAAATGCTGCATATTCCTTACTATACTTCATTTTTGAGATCACATAATGATACTCAGTTACATAAGTGCTTACCCTTATAGATTTAATGAACCATAATGATCCGAAAAAGATCAAAATGATAATTACTACATTCCTGATTTTTAAAACTCTGCTGGCATAATATAGAAGGGCCAACGTTATCAGTCCCCAAAAGAAAAAATTAAATCTTTGCAGCAATAAAGTAAAAGTTATAAATGTTATGAAAAAGACTCCCCATATTATTATTTTATGAATAGATTTACCTTTACTTAAAATAATATATTCGATATTTAAGAACATTACTGCTATTTGAAGATTAACCAATAAATGAAATCCAAATAATCCAAACTCAACTCTTGCTATATCCGGCCTTGCACTAAATATCGGAATAAACCCCTCAACGATAACTTCGATTGTATATGAAGCTATATACAATAAAAATAAAATAACATTGGCATAGAATAATTTTTTGATTATCTCTGTTTTAACATTTCTAATCTTTGCTCGAATTATATTAATATTATAAAGTGGTTTATTTGCAAAAATTGTGTAAGTAATAAATATTCCGAGTAGAAAAGCAAGTAAACCTAATATAAACACTATCCAACTATATGTTGACCATTGGTGTTGATAGTCGCTGAATTTAAACTCTGCAAGGAAAATACAGAACGACCAAACCGCCAGAAAAACTTTCGCGGGAGAAAAAATATCGGTTCTATTCTTAAAAGACAGGACAGCTACAACAATTAATATAACTAAAGATATAATTTGTGCTAAAGTCATAAATCGGATTACAAAATTTTATATATTCTTCTCTTATATATATTCAAGGTTAATTCTATATACCTAAATACTATCAATTAATATAGGTCCAGGAATTAAAAATTTTTCCCGTTATGATATAAATTACTTATGTCTTGTATTCCCCTGATTGGCACTTTGATTAATAGAAATTCGTTAATATTCAACATTTTTTCAGGAAGATAATTCTATTTCCTGATTAAAATTTGCTCAAGTTTATTTTTAGCAGTATCAAACGAAAAATATTTTTTTACATTCTCAATACAATTATACGATAGTCTGTTCCATAACTCCTCATTCCGATAAAGTTCTACAACAGCGGCCGCAAAACTATCGGAATCAGAGGCAATTAGTATATCAAATTCATTCTTACATGGAATTCCTTCTGTAGCAATCGGTGTTGCAACAACGGGAACACCATGACTCATACTCATATTTATTTTACCTTTAACACCGGCGCCCCATAATAATGGAGCAACGGAAACTCTACAAAGATTAAAATACCTACTCACATCCTTAACATATCCGGTAATTATTATATCCTCAGAGCTATAACACAATATATTCTCAGGAGGATTGCTACCAATAATATATGTCTTTACTCCGGCAAGTTGCTCCTGAAAAAGCGGAATGATTTTTCCAATTAAGAATAATACCGCATCAACATTAGGTTGATGCCGAAAATCTCCGATGAAAATTATACCTGTTCTCTGTCTGAATGAATTGTTACTTCCATGCAGATCATGAATATTTGATATAATTTCCACATTGCTATCGGGTTCTTCTTTTTTTACAATCTGCTTTTCTAACTGGCTTACAACTATTGTTATATCTGATTTTCTGACAACACTTAATTCATCCCGCTTAAGTTTCTGAATAATTTTTAATCTCGATAAATCTCCTCGATACTGGGCTCCTCTTTTTTCACGTAAGAAATGCAGATCAACTGTATCAAAAATTACCAGTGCATTTGTACAATATTTTTTAACAGCTTCTATATAAGTAACTGCTATACCAACCCGACTAAGAATTACTACACTGAATTCAGTTCCGAACATATGTAAATATTTACTCAACGAACTTACATAAGGAGGGTGAAGCACTACGACACCAAGCTGTTGTAAATTCTGTAAATAAGGTTGAATATATTGTCGATTTGCCGGATAAAATTTAACATTGAATTCAAGCAACAATAATATTTTTATCATGTTGTAGGTACGCAATGAGCCTGAATCTCTATCCGGTTGACAAATAAAATCGTCTATTATTAAGATGTTTTTTTTTCCTTTTAATGATTGTGAGTTAAAATCTGTTATAAGGGATTTCTTTAATTTATGATTATTTAATAAACTGTTTTTTAATTCTTTAGTCGTTTCTTCAGACTTTTTAAATCTACGGTAAGATTCATTCTTGTTAATAAACGGCCATAGAATCACAAAAAAAAATTTCTTAATAAAATTATTTTCTTTTACTGTAAGAGGTAAGCACTTATATAACCTTTTAAGACTTAGTAGCATTAGTCACATTTAGCTTTGATAAAATTAAAGACTTCTCTGTATCCTCAAGAATGAACCTCCATGAAATTAAAAAAAACATCAGAAAGACAACAAGAGTAAAAGTTATTTTCAAATATACATTAAATAATGCAGCCGATATGATAAACATTGTTGTCATAATTAGACATAAGATGACTACTTTCAAATCGATAAATCTAGATACAAGTTTTCCCGAAATTAAAAATAGCATAATATTATCGATGAATGCCCTGAGAAACCAAACCAATGCGGCCCCGTTTATACCCCATGCTTTTATTGCAATCCACATTGAAAGAAAATATATAGGAATTTCAACAATATTAAGCTTACCTGTAAGATCAGGTCGGCCAATACCCTGAATGAAAGTGAATGTTACGTGAGCAATACTGTTGAAAAAAACTCCTGCAGCTAGCATTTGTAAAATAAAGGTACTTTTGTTTGCAAATTGCTCACCAAGCCAGATACTAATCCCTTCAAAAGCAAAGGTAATAACTAAAAAAATTATTGGATAGAGAAATAAAAAAATACTCTTAATACCCCATAACAACAGTTTCTTAGAGAGTTCGGGTTTAATAACAAAACTTGTTGAAAAAGCCGGAAACAGAACCATTACAATTGCACTTGGAATTAGCAATAACTTTGTAATTATTTCGAAGGGAACAACATAGTATGTTAGTGCAGCAGCAGAAATGATAATCCCAATTAAAAATCTATCTGCATACAAAATAAATGGAGCGGTAATATTTGAAATGCTCATCCATCCACTCAATTTTAGGATAGGTCTTATTACCTTAAAATCTATCTTTATTTGATTTTTCAAATTTGCATTTATTTTCAAACACTGCCCAAGATATATAAACCAAACAAACAACCTCATTATCATCAAACTAAAAACAATCCAGAACAAACTATCTGTAAATATTAAACAAAGCAGTGGAGCCAAAAAAGTAAATACACCAAGAATTATTCTTACAAAATTTATTATACGAAACTTTTGGTATGCTACTAGAAAACCCCTCAATCCAGCCATGGTTGTTACCAAAGGAATTGATGCTGCAAGGATATAGAATGTATTTAATGTTTCTTCTTTTAGATTTACTGAAATCTTAAATACACTGTTAACCCCAGCATAAGAACGAGAGATAACCAGAAAATACCAGGGATGTCTTCATTCTTATTTGCTCCAATCTTCTCTGAAACAATTTTTGTAAGTGAACTGGCTATTCCAAAATCAAAAAAACTAAAATAACCAATAACCATCCAGATTAAACTAAGAATCCCAAATTTTTCTTCCCCTAATTCATTTATTAATGGTGGAATAAGAATAACAGCAAACACCAATGGTATTCCATATCCTAATAAATTGTAAACTGTATTTTTTGCAACATGTCTGCCGCTGAATAGATAGCTTAGATCTTCAGATTTATTCACTTTATGATTTGTAAATGTTCTTATTTGGATTCATCAACTTCAGATCTACGCATTATTAATTTTGAGAATGGCCGGAATGAATTGTAAATATAGGAATACTTTTGCGGATTTATTTGTTGCATCCTTTTGAATAATTCTAATGTAAACACCAAGAATAAACTGATAACAAGAGAAACAGTAAGACCAATTAATGCATATAAAGTTATTTTAGGCCTTGCCTTCCTCTCTGGAGGATAAGCTTTATCTAATATTAACACAGATGGCGTATTACGAATTTCTTCTATCTTTGCCTGTTCGTAAACAGGAGTTAAAAACTCTGCAATGGTGTACTGTATTTCCAGGTTTTTATAAATGTTCAGATACTCGTTTACTA
>JASFSF010000194.1:0-5410 GCA_050114555.1 Ignavibacteria bacterium | reverse complement strand
CCCTGGCTTTTAGTCCTGATAATCCTGACTGGTTGATCGATGGAAATGATGGAGGAATAAATATTTCTACTAATGCAGGTCAAACCTGGAGTGTTCCGGCAAATATACCTGCCACACAATTTTACGAAATTGGTTTGGATGAGAATAATCCGGAAAGACTTTACGGGGGAACGCAGGATAACGGAACAAACAGGACATTGGATGGAGGTCTTGATAATTGGGATCACATATTTGGTGGAGATGGATTTTATGTAATTGTTGATCACACAAATCCAAATATTATTTATGCTGAATCGCAACTTGGTAATCTAGGTAAATCTACCAATGGCGGATTAAGTTTTCTCCCGGCAACAAATGGAATTAATATTAACGAACCAACAAACTGGTCAACTCCTGTTGTAATGGATCCAAACAATTCTCAGGTTTTATATTATGGAACTGACAGGATATACAGAACAACGAACGGGGCGGGCACTTGGTCTCCGATAAGCAATGATTTGACGGACGGAATTCCAGGAACAAACCTGGGTACGATTACCACAATCGCTACAGCACCGGGCAACTCTGAGGTAATATATGCAGGCACAGATGATAGCCATGTTTGGGTTACGACTAATCTTGGTGTTGAATGGACTGATATCTCTGATCAGCTTCCGACCCGATGGGTTACACGGGTAGTTGTTGATCCGGCTGACGAGGCAATAGTATATGTTACTTTCAGTGGTTTAAAATGGAGGGATCCACAACCACATATTTTTAGAAGCACCGATATGGGAACATCCTGGAATGATATCAGCAGTAATCTTCCTGATGCACCTGTCAATGCATTTGCTGTCGATAATAATCATAATAATTACTTATATGCCGGCAGCGAAGTTGGAATGTATTTTAGTTCTAACACCGGACAAAGCTGGGAAGTATTGGGAGAAGGGCTGCCTGTTGTTACAATTGGCGATATAAAAATTCATCCCGTATCCAATTATCTTGTTGCCGGAACATACGGCCGATCTATGTATAAAATTAATCTTGACCTGGTAGCAGGTGTCGATGGGATTGTGGAAAGCAGTAACATTATTGATTTTAAACTTGAGCAGAATTATCCCAATCCGTTTAATCCGGTTACAAACATACAATTCACAGCAGGCAACAGACTATTTGTTTCCTTAATAGTTTACGATGTCCTTGGAAATGAAATTGCTACTTTAGTTAAGGAAGAGAAGGATGCGGGGGTCCACACGGTGCAGTTTAATGCGTCAAGTTTATCTAGCGGGACCTACCTCTATCAAGTTAAAATTGGCAGCTATGCTGAGACAAAAAAAATGATTCTGCTTAAATAAAAGTTTTTAATCCTTAAAAAAAAGACATTCCTTAATCGTTTTCTCCCTCTACTAAACTTGATTTTAATTTTTTTGAATACACTATATGTAATAGATTTCAGAGCCTATTAGAAGGATAATTGATTAATTAATCTGTGTTTTTGTTAAGTTGGAATTGAGAAATTTATCTAATTGTGTTAAGTTGCAATTGCTTTGATAGGGCGGAATTCCTCAAATACTTTCTTCGGTGGGGAAATCTGGTATCAGTGAGTCAGGTTTAGATATTAATTCAACTAGAATAGATAAATCAGTATTTAAGTAACAAGAGATAACTTATTAACTAATTCATCTATAGCTCAGCTTATCAGAAGAAGAGAATTAGTTCAAAACAAAATAACATTCATTGTTAACTGTGGAGGATTAAGTGCCAAAGGCTTTTTTATCACATTCAAGTAAGCAGAAACATTATGTTCAGAAAGTTGCAGATATATTAGGTGAAGATAAAATATCTTATGATTCCTATACATTTGAGGAAGGGAATAAAAATATTGATGAAATAATTAATGGTATTGAGACTTCTGATGTATTTGTCATCTTCATTTCTAATGAAGCATTAGAAAGCGATTGGGTAAAGAAAGAGATATTTCAAGCGAGTAAAGCCGTAAAACTAAAGAAAATTAGAGGATTATACCCGATAATTGTAGATAATACTGATTATGGTGATGAACGTATTCCAGAATGGCTCAAAGAGTATAATATCAGAAATGTAAAAAAACCAACCAAAGCTGCAGAACGCATATTACAAAAATTAAGAATTGTATCCTGGGAATTATATCCCCAAAATAAAGCTAGGGAATAGTTATTTATTGGTCGAAGCAAAGAGAAAGCTAAATTTGAAGAGCGAATCTTTAACTATGATTTATCTACCCCCATTTCTATTATTGTATCTGGTTTACCACAGATAGGCAGACGAAGATTTTTAAAACATGTTCTCATTACATCACACAAAATTCGTGACTATTATAATCCTTTATTTATTAGCTTAAATAGCAAAGCCAGTATAGAAGATTTTATACTGTTTACTTATGATTTGGGCTATGTTGATACTATGAATAGACAAGATCTTGTCGATTTTTTGCATATACCTTTAAAAGAAAAGATAGAATTAGCTGCATCATTGTTAGAGGAAGTATTCACAACTAATAATATTATATACATTCTAGATCAATATTGTATCGTATCTCAAGATGGATCAATCGTTGATTGGTATATGGATTTAATAGACATATTAAAGAATAAAACTGATAAGACAGCTTTATTTATAATATCCAAAGTAGTACCATTCTATAAATTGCTTCAAAGGAAAGATTATATTTTTTCAATTCATGTGCCAGGATTAGAAAAAACAGAATGTAATTCATTATTCCAAGCACTTTTGGATATAGATAATATAGACTTACTTTCAGAAGACAAAAAGATTATTTCAAATCTTTTTACTGGTTTTCCTACACAAATTATCTATACTGTAGATTACCTAAAAAATGTAGGCATAGCACGATTAAAGGATAATCTTAACATAATTGCAGATTACAATTCGGAGCAAGTAAGTTCATCCGTTCAAAAATATGAAAATGATGATGAAGCTATGAATCTATTAAAAATATTATCCGATTATGACATTATTAGTTTAAGATTATTAGAAAAAATTTATGGTTCAATTACAGAAAGCACTAAGGATTTAATATTGGATTTTTCAAACTCGTCACTAATTGAATATGTAGGTGCTACTAAAGAATATATGAAGTTAAATGATGGTATTAGAGATTACATTCAAAGATTAAATCTCAGATTAGACGAAAAATATTCTGATGCCATTAAAAGACATTCTTTACAAATCTTAAAGGAATATTCGAAAAATTTTGAAAGTGACTTTACAGAATTAACTGTTTCTATTCAAACTGCTTTAGTAAACAATAATTACGATGAAATACCAAAAGAATTACTGATTCCTTCATTTTATCTTAATGCTATGAATGAACTTTATAGAAAAAGGGCTTTTGATTTAGTAGAAGAGTTAGCAAGGAAATTATTACAGAATAGCGATAACTTGGATAAAAAAATAATTCGTGAGATCAGATACTGGTTATGTTCCGCGTTAGCAAAGAAGAGGGATCCAAAATTTTTAGAAGAAGTTCAATATCTATCTGGAAATGATCATAACTTTTTGGTTGGTTTTTACTATCGTCTTTGTCGCCGTTATGATGATGCACTAAAAAGATTGACTAGTTTACTTGAAGACTATCCAAACCACAACAGGGGGAAACGTGAATTAGTAATTGTTTATACAAATTTGGAAGATTATGATTCTGCATTTGAAATTGCACGAGAATGTTATTTAGCTAATAAGAATAATCCTTATCATATTCACGCATATTTTCGCTGTCTCATAAAAAAGGAAAGTAGTGGATCGTCAAAAAATGACGATCTAGGAAAACTTCTTCATCAGCTAAAATCCATCCCAAGTGTCAAAGCTGATGAAATGTATTTTTCCTTAAAGGCAGAATATGAAGCATTTATTCAGCGTAATATACCAAAAGCATATGCGACAATCGATGAGGGAATTTCAAAATATCCTGACAATGTTTACCCATATATAACAAAATTAGAAATAGCAAAGAAAATACATGATAAAGACAATTTAAACGCTGTAATAAATACACTAAATCGTCATTTCAGCTCATCTGAACTTAATTACAGACTAAATTATCTAAGTGCTTGTGTAATGTCTCATTGTCTTGATAATGATTTTCATGAAGCTGAGAAAATTGTAAAAACAAAAATTAAAAATAAATATCCTAAAAGGATTTTAAAGTCTTTAGAAGAAGAAATTAAAAATTTCAAAAAAAACAGAAAATTTAGATGACATCTAACCCATACTTTAATCGAGGGAAATTTAGAATTTGCAAATAACAAAAATTTGTTAACTAATTAGATTATTTATCTGAAATCTCTGTTCTTAGAAACAAGTTATTATTTAGTTCTTAATCACATGACCAATAAAAACTCAATAACGAATAACTTCTTATAAATTGAGTGAGTCTTTGTAAAGCAAATTATCATTTTAGAAAAACACTCAATTTATACCCTAATCAAAAAAATGTTGCGTAAAAAATCACACAACATCATTTCATTTTACCGTTAATCAGAATTAGATTCTATTCACCCACTCAATTCTTATATTCACCGAATAATTTTTTATCCAAATAACCGGAGGCACTGATGTTAATGAAAAATTTTTTAATTAACAGAATTGCTATTGCCGTAATAGCAATATTATTTATTATTCCATCTTTTGCACAGCAGAACTTAACGCAACCACGGGTAAGCCAGCAGGCTTCAGTTTCACAAAGAGTCGGATTGACAGATATTACAATCGATTACCACAGACCCGGGGTAAACAATAGAGAAATTTGGGGTAACCTGGTTCCATATGAGCAGGTTTGGCGTGCAGGTGCAAATGAAAATACAACCATCAGTTTTTCATCTGAAGTAATTATTAATGGGAATAAAGTTCCTGCCGGGAAATACGGACTTCACATGATCCCGACAGAAAAAGATTGGACAATTATATTGAGCAAGGATAACGCAGCGTGGGGAAGTTTCTTTTATGATGAATCAAGAGATCAGCTAAGATTTACCACCACTCCGGAAGTAGCTGATCATGAAGAATGGCTGAGCTATTCATTTGCAGATGTATCACCTAATTCTGCTACTTTAAATCTTAGATGGGAAAAATTAAGTATCCCGATTAAAATTGAAGTTGACGTGAATAAACTTGTTGCAGAAAATATGGAAAGGGAATTAACGAGTCTGCCCGGATTTGGATGGCAGGGATGGAACCAGATCGCATCTTATTATTTATTCAATGATATGGATACCGACAAAGCAATTTCCTTCATTGATCAATCGATCCAAGTAAATTCAAATGTAACAAATAACTATACCAAATCTGTCTTACTTGAAATGAAAGGCAATGTCGATGAAGCCATGAAACTCAGGGAAGATGCATTTGTAAATGCAGCTGAAAACCAGGT
>JASFSF010000193.1:0-5436 GCA_050114555.1 Ignavibacteria bacterium | reverse complement strand
GCTCTCCCCTCTTTATTAAGAGTGTATCTTTCAAATGGTCAAACAAATATGAATATAGAGAGTCAAAATCCTTTCCTTCAATC
Organism: Ignavibacteria bacterium; assembly: GCA_050114555.1. Taxonomy (GTDB): domain Bacteria; phylum Bacteroidota; class Ignavibacteria; order Ignavibacteriales; family Ignavibacteriaceae; genus BMS3ABIN03. Next base: position 5,353 of record JASFSF010000193.1, on the reverse strand, counting down.
AAGCTATTATATATATCTTTAGCTTGTTTTTCATCTGTGAAAGTAAGATAAACTAGAGTGAGATTGTTTCTTCCCGATAAATATATGTCAAGTAATGAATCGACTTCAACTGCACCTTTACTCTCAATCTCTTTCTTATATAAAGCATCACGAACAAACATTCTTTCATAATTTTTAATCGTGTTCCGCACTGTTTGTATTGTATCCAAAGCTGTATCAAGTGCGTACTGTGCAAGTAGCTTTTCAGCAATCAAACTATATATAAATTCTTTTTTTAATTCACGTTTAATATTTCTGTTTTCCCTGAACAATTGTGGGGTCAATTCGTACCGGTATAAAAATTCCTTTGATGAAATATTGTTGCTCCCTACTTGCGCAACAATTTTATCCTCTATAAAAGACTGGGCGTTTATAAAGGTAAATTCACAAAGAAATAAAAGAAATAATAATTTAACATTCATAATTTTTTATCATTCTGACATTTAATCAGACAAAGTACCATCAGGCAGTAAAAATAAAATCGCATAAAATTCTTTATTTTTATGCATAGATAAAAAAATGTTTGGAGTAATTTTGTCCAAAAAAATAAAACACTCAAGTGATCACAAAAGTAAAAAAAACGTGGATGGAAAGCTAAGCAAATTTACTAGATCACAAACAGCCACAGGTACTAAGAAGAAACCGCCTTTATGGTTTAATTTCATCCTTTTACTAATTCCAATTCTGTTTTTCATATCACTCGAAGTTTTTTTAAAAATAATCAATTATGGACAGGACACAACTCAATGGGTTGAAGTTGCTACCGGCAAACTAATGTTAAATCCCGATATTGCATACAGGTATTTTCATTCCACAAAGGGTATCCCCCAGTCAAACCAGAATAGCTTTGATGCAATCAAAAAGAGTAATGCAATCAGAATATTTATTCTTGGTGGAAGCAGTGCTGCAGGATATCCATATTCTCCAAACGGTGACTTCGGAAAATACATTCAAAAAAAATTAGAACTGATGTATCCCGAACGATATACCGAGGTAGTGAACGTTGCCCTGACCGCAACTAACAGTTATACAATGAGAGATTTACTCCCAGGTGTATTAGAAAAAGAACCCGATTTAATTCTAATTTATGCCGGACACAATGAGTATTATGGTGCACTGGGAATTGGATCGATGGAATCGATAGGAAAATCTCCTACAATAGTAAATTTAATTCTATACCTGGAAAAATATAAAACAACAGTCTTTGTCAGAGATGTAATAAAATGGATAAGTGGAATTTTCTCTACAAAAGATAATGGAAGCGAACAAAGTGGTACTCTAATGTCCAGGATGGCAAGAGACAAGACTATCGCGCTAAACTCGGATATATATAAAGAAGGAATTAATCAATTCAACAATAATTTGAACTATATTTTAGAGACATGCAAAGACAACGATATACCTGTAGTTCTTGGTACTCTCACATGCAACTTAAAAGACCAAAAACCTTTTTCCTCTATTCCTTCAGGTAATTTACCTTTAGCTGCTGATGTTTATTCTAATGCTTTAAAATTATTAGTTTATGATAAATCGGATTCCGCTTCAAACCTGTTCCTTTATGCAAAGGATTTGGATGGATTACGTTTTAGGGCACCAAAAAAGATTAATGAAATAATATCTTCTCTTGGAAAAAAATTCGATTATCCTGTTGTGGATATTTATTCTGAATTCAATTATTTAAGTCCTGATAGTATTGTTGGTAATAATCTAATGACTGACCACCTACATCCAAATCTTCGAGGATATAATGTCATTGGTGAACTTTTTTACCGTGCGATGGTTGAGCATAGTCTTCTGCCAAAATCAGGAAAAACAAAAATGAAAATATCTGAAATTGATAGTCTTTTATATCTTTCAAGAAATCAGTCAAGGTTAGATTCAATATTAGCAAGGTATAGAATACTAATTTTAAAAAATGACTGGCCATTTGCTGAAAAAATATCAGTCCGGAATATGTTAAAATTATTTAATCTGCAAAATTTTGTGGATAGTACAGCCTTAGAAGTAATAAACAATAAATTGAGTTGGATACAGGCTCATAAAAATGCAGCTAATTATTATCTCTCCAGAAAAGAATATAAAAATTATATCACTGAGATGAATACGCTTATATCTCAATATCCATTTATTAAAGAATATTATTCTTATGTTAGTGAACAATTATTAAATGCAAATCTATTTGATGAAGCACTTCCATTCCTATATCTGGGTTTTAAGCGATATCCAAATGCTTTTTATTCAAAATGGATCGGAGCTATCTCTCTCTTGCAGAATGATGCTGACAAGGCGATCTACTACTTGAATAAAAGTCTTGAATTTTCAAATTCAGATCCGCAAGTGCTTTACAATCTGGCGGGAGCTTATTCAATAAAAAGAATGTATGAAGAAGCACTTAGCACAATAAATAAATGCTTGCAGATAAACAGCGCATATCCATCAGCGCAAAATTTAAAAAGCCAATTGGAAAAAGCAGTTAAACAATTGAATTAAGTAGTAACACTCAATAAATAGTTGATTAAAATAATAGGAATCCAAAATATTTCATTTATTCATAAAAAAAACCGGTCTATTCAGACCGGTTTTTATTTTAACTCAGATTATTTCTTACTTATTTCAGTAAGATCATCTTTTTAGTGCTAACAAAATTACCGCTGGTTATTGAATATAGATATACTCCACTAGCTAATCTTGAAGCATCAAATTGAACATCGTAATTGCCCACATTTTTAACTTCGTTTAACAAGGTCGCAACTTCCTCACCCATTATGTTATATACCTTCAATGTAACCAATCCCGATTCAGGAATTGAGAACCGAATTGAAGTTGTGGGATTAAATGGATTCGGGAAGTTCTGTGCCAGTTCATAAGTAAGTGGGATACCCGGTAATTCCGTTGTAACATCCGTTACTGAAAAAGTGTGCTGACCCATCACGGACCAAACATTTTCTACAGTAGCACCTTCCAAAAATGCCGATAGAGTAATATTATGATTCGTTCCTACACCGGATTCATTATCATTACCGCCCTCGTTTGTAGCTAATCCCCAATTAGCACCATATTTGTACTCAACAGCAAAAGGTGAATACTGGGCAAAGACTACATCTCTCGACCATATATTATCCCCGGCTACAAGATCACCCATCGTACCATCATCGTACATTTTGATGGTTAGCGAACTATCTTCGTCAGGCCATCCACCTTGCGGCCAAGCCAATGGGGGATTTGCACCGCAAAGAACGACATTATCAATCTGTGAAAATGGATTGCCGGAGATTGATGAACGTGCAGTATCCATATCAACGGTGAATTTAATTGTACATTCCTGGTTGGTAACAGTTTGAAGTGTAAGATCGTTAAATGTACGCATGGTAGTAGCAGTACCATTAGAGATATCAGTAGCAGTAATTCCATACAATTTATCATCACCACTTTCCCAATTTGTAACAGCTCCGTGGATATATGCAAATTTGTAATGAAGAGTATCACCTGCATTCTGATAGAGGGTATCCGTTGTAAATTCATAAATATTAGGATCACCTATACTGGGATCCATTATATCATTAGCGCCCCAGCCATTAAAACCTCCTCTGACTGAAAGAGTGTCATTTGCCGGATCGAAACGACCGGAAACACTCTCAAACTCCATATTACATTGAAATGTAACGACAATCGGATACGTGACTTGCCAGGTAGTGTCATCGTTATAGTAACAGGAGTATACGCTTGATCCGGCAGTTACTACATGCATTCTGTTATCAGCAATACCCTCATAACCGGAGTTTACGGTGAATTTGAATAAAAGTGTATCATTTACTGCAAAAGTGTCTATGGTTACTGTATAAACAGTATCGGCATCACCATCAGTTAATGTATCAGCAGTAGTGTTCCAACCATTAAAATTCCCGGAAACAGTAAGAACATCAGTAGCAGGATCAAACCAATGGTTGAATACCTGTACCCCCATATCCACATTGAACGTTACTGAATCTGTCTGAGCAGCAGTAAAGCCCGCAAGTACAACGACAAAAAATAGTCCCAAGATTTTTTTCATATTTGTTTCTCCTTTTTATAGTGAATGAAAAATAAGAAATTATCCAGAAGTTTGCATAGTTAAAATTTTATTCCAAAAGAAAATTGTTGCGTATAGTCAAACAACCCGAAATCCTGGTATGCATAATCCACGGTAACTCCGAGTGTTGGTGTAAAATCGTATCTTAATCCAAAACCCAGGTTCAAACCTTCTTCAGAATTATCAAGAAATATCGATTTATACCCGGCTCTTAGCGAGAGAGTATTATAAAATATATACTCTATACCCGCATTTAGTGATTCGGCATTATCATTCGGATGTGAAGCATCAACAGCTACTGTAAATTTATGATTTTCAATATCAATTGGGTCGATTGCTATTCCTACGCGGAATGTTAGCGGCAACGGGAAAGGATCTGTTCTCAGCTTCGCTAGTATCTGATCATTGTTTCCATATACCTGGTTGTTAATGTCATGTTGAACAAGTAAATCTTTACCGTCAAGTTGCATATCAGTACCAAAATTTGTAATTGTAGCTGCTATTCTTAAACCATAAATATCAGAAAGAAATAACACACCTAAGTCAACAGCAAATCCGCTTGCAGACGAATTCCATATTTTCTGATTAATATATTTAAAACTACCACCAATTGAAAATAATTCGGTTAAATTATAGGCATATGTTAGCGAAATAAAAAGATCATGAGGTGTAAAAAATTCACCGGTTCCCTCTGGTTCTCGCAAAGTAGTAACTTCCAGATCTCCATAATCCAAGTATCCAATATTTAATCCAATAGTGCCTAATCCCTCAGTATAGAGCATTGCGCCAGCCCAATTATACGTGATATCAGCGAACCAGGCAATATGAGTAAACATTGCTTCGTTTGATTTCACTCTGGAGGCACCCGCAGGATTCCAGTAGAGAGCGGATACATCGTTAGCTGTTGCAATAAAAGCACCGCCCATCCCAATTGCACGTGGTCCAACCCCAATATTCAAAAATGGAGCTGCAGTCGAGCCAACTTTAGTTTGACTAAATAATATTGGTGTAACAATCAAGAAAAATAGTATAATCTTTTTCATATTTTCTCCACTATTTAATCAGGGCAAGTTTGCCAATTTTAGAACCTGAATTCTGAGTCTCAACTACAAATACATAAACACCGTAGGCAACATCTAAATTTTCTTCCGTCCTCAAGTTCCAGTAAACATCACCTACATAAATATCATCATGATATAGTGTTCTAATTAACTCACCACGGACTGTAAAGATAGAAATTTTTGC
>JASFSF010000192.1:0-5479 GCA_050114555.1 Ignavibacteria bacterium | reverse complement strand
AAGCGTAAAGAATGCATGACCAAGTGCGATTAAAATCGATTGCGGATTTATTTTGCTCCAATCGGGGTTAAATAAAAAGTTCAGTCCAGTACTGGCTCCCTCAAGTGTAATACCTCTTATCATTACAATAATTAATAGAATAAATAAAATGGGCATTAATATTTTACTCCCTCTTTCAATGCCATTTTTTATTCCGGAATAAACAATCGCCATCGTTAATAGCATGAACAAGGCAAAGTAACCTATGTTCCAGTATATATTTCCAACAAGACTGTTAAAGTGATCGGAAGATGATGCTGGAGATGTGAAATCGAAGAAATTCCCTGAAAATGATTCGACTATATAACCAAGAGACCAGCCTGCTATGACAGCATAAAATGATAGTATTAAAAAGCCACCGACTATCCCCATACCTCCAACAGCTGCCCAAAACTTCGACTGCTTTAATTTGTAAAATGCACCAACGGGATCGCGTTGAGCAGTTCTGCCAATTAATATTTCGGCCATTAAAACCGGAAGACCAATAATTGCAATGCAAATTAAATAAACAATTATAAAAGAAGCCCCACCATTTTCACCTGCTATGTATGGAAATTTCCAGATATTACCCAACCCAATTGCTGAACCGGCAGCAGCTAATATGAATCCGGTTTTTGATCCCCAGTTCTCTCTTTTCTGCTCCATATTCCTCCGGGCGTTATATTAAGCGAGATATAAACTAAAAAATTTCAATAAACGGATAATGAATATGAAAACTTTGTACGTTAATTTCAAATTATAATTTGATAAAAATAAGAGCCGGAATGAAATACATCTTCTTTCCTCAAAGAAATCAATCTCGATAAACAGTCAGGAGTTTTATCGATCCTGATGAAGTTGATAAACAATAAATACATTTAAAATATACAGAAGTAAAATTATCAACTTCATCAGGGTCGACCAAATAACTGTATTTTTGTAACAAATAATTGGATTTAACCATTGGGATTGAGGATTGAATTGCTAGAAATGAACGATTTCATAATAAAATAGTAATTTAAAATTGATAAAATAATTCTTACTTTTATTACCTGATAATATCAACTATAGGATTGATTATGCCAAGAAATTATGTATCGAATAAAGATGAAACTGCAAGAATGTTTAAGAGTGATTTTGCCGAAGCTTTTTCAAAAGTACATTTTACAATACCGCTTTTCATATATATTCCTGTTATTGCATATCTTATTTATAGTTCATTTGCGCATCACTTACTTCCAGCGTTAACTATAATTTGGCTTTTCATTTTTGGAGTATTTGCATGGACGATTACCGAATATTTATTGCACAGGTTTGTTTTTCATTTTACTCCTAAATCAGAAATCGGACATCGTATATCATTTATATTTCATGGCGTACATCATGATTATCCGAATGATACAAAACGCCTGGTTATGCCGCCATCGGTCAGTATACCGTTGGCTATATTCTTTTATATTCTGTTCTATTTTATTTTTGGGAATATTTATGTACTTCCTTTTTTTGCCGGATTTATAACAGGATATCTTATATATGATATTTCACATTATGCTATTCACCATTTTAATATGCACAACAAATTCTGGTTAATAATCAAAAACCATCATATGCTTCACCATTATAAAGATGCAGCTAAAGGATATGGTGTAAGTACACCTTTTTGGGATGTAATATTTAGAACTGGTTTCGAAGATAAAAACAATTAAACCGAGCCAATTGCTCCTTAAAAATTAATATCGTGTTAGAACAAAAAAATAGAATCTTAGTTGTTGAAGACAATTCTGAAACACAGCTAATAATAAAAGTAAACTTAAAAGAATTCTTTGTACTGGATATAAGGGATAATGCAGTAGAATCAATTAGTCTTTTAAAGAATAATAAATTTGACTTGGTGTTACTCGATATAAACCTTCGGGGTGAATTTGACGGTAAATATGTTTTAAATGAAATTCTTGCCGATGACGGCTTAAATAACATTCCGGTAATCATAATAACAGCATACGATTTACCTGATGATGAGAGAGAGTACCTTGAAAGCGTTTGCTGCGATTATATTGAAAAACCACTCGGCAAAGATAAACTATTAAAATCAATCCAAAAGTGTTTAAGGGTTGCTAAAAGTAAAAAAAGTAATCCTGATAATTAATCTTACATACAGAGAGTAATGAAATATACTTTCCCTCTCAGTTTTCTAACATTAGTATTTATAATCAGCTTGAATCTTTCTTGTCAGAACTCAGATTATTTTATCCGTATTAATGCAGCGGGATATCTTCCGGGGGATTTAAAACAAGGTGTTGTTATTTCAGAAAGCAAACAGGAATTAAAGTATTTTAATATCGTTAGTTTGAGTGATGACAAAGTAGTTTATTCTGGGAATGTTGATTTTACGGAACAAGAGTATGGTAAATTTTCTAACTGTTATAGTTTTGATTTTACCGATTTCGACAAGCAGGGTAAGTTTTTAATTGAAATTAATAATAAAAAATCAAACTCATTCAGAATTGATAATAATGTTTACAATGAAATAGTCGATTCTTTAATGTTGTTCCTTAAGGTTCAAAGATGTGGACCAACAGATCCGTTATTACACCAGGTGTGTCACTTATCCGATGCAACGTCAATAATTGGAATTAGTGATTCCGGTTCGGTTGATGTTACGGGAGGCTGGCATGATGCAGGTGATTACATAAAGTTTTTTTCTACAACTTCAATTACAACATATATGCTTTTATTTTGTTACGAGTTCGATAGGGACAGGTTCAACTTTGATAATGATAATGATGGCGTGCCTGATATTCTGGAGGAAGCAAAAATAGGATTGGATTGGCTGTTGAGATGTAATTACTCAGATTCACTTTTCGTTGTACAGGTTCAGGATGAAAGAGATCACACGGTTGGATGGAGATCACCTGAGAATGATTCTTTGCAATATGACAGACCGGCTTATACTGGGATTGGAAAAAATCTTATTGGAATTTATTCTGCAGTAATGGCTATTGCATCTACTATTTGGAACAATGAATTGTCCTATCCTGAATTTGCCAATCTATGTCTTGAATCTGCTGTTCAAAAATACTCAATCTATAAAGATGTAAAGAACCTTGAGAATGGTGAATCCGCTCATTACAATGACAAGAATTATCTTGGTAAGTTAGCGCTAGGTGCAATTGAACTTTACTATGCGACTGAGGAAAATAAATATTTACTTGATGCGATTGCTTACGGCGACAGTGCGAAATCCGATTTCTGGTGGAGTTGGGGCGATATTAATTCACTGGCTCATTATAGAATATCCAAAAGAATTCCCCGATTCATTCAATACATAAGTGATAATCTGTCAGTATTTAACGCAAATAAAAACCATTCTGTTTTTAATGAAGCTACGGATTTTACATGGGGCACAACAACCACTTTCCTTGGTGTTGCCTTACAAGCAATACTTTATAAATCAGCAACAGGAATAACTAAATACGATTCTCTAATCTCTTTACAAAGGGATTACATTCTCGGTAGAAATCCCTGGAGCTTATCATTTATTTCCAATATAGGGGAGTCATATCCAATCTTTATTCATTCGCAGATAGCTCATATCAACGGTGGATATCTGCCGGGAGCATTAATAGCAGGTCCTGCTTCATCTGAGATTCTTGATCAATTTAGTATCATTCAGAATGATGACCAATATAATTATTTCAACTCTGATGATGTAAAATATTTCGATGACCGTAATAATTACGTTACAAATGAACCGACTATTTTCGGTAATTCAACAGCCTTATTTGTTATGGGGTATTTTTCCGTCAGAGATTAATAAGATTTTTGCTGCAATTGACAGTTTGCTAAATCTTTAGAATATTATCTATCAATCCTGCATTTTTTTTGTTGAAATAATGAATTATTTGAAGGTTTTTTTAGATAAAATTTCTGTAGCAAAATAGTACAACAATATTTCCCTTGTCTCTGTTTAGTCCAAAAATATTTGCATTTGTGATTGATTTAGCAGCAATAACCAAGCTTTATTCGGCATAATATTTGGCAAAAAATGGGAAAAATGATACTCGAATAACTATGACCAAAAAAACTCAACTGCATCCTTCTGGTATTCCCCTTGTGGATTTAGCTTGGGGAGGACTGTACCGTGGAGGAACTTATTTTTTAATCGGCCCGCGTAAATCGGGCAGAACTCTTCTCTCATTACAATATGCTTATAAATGTGCTCAGAGGAAGGAAGTTTGCATATTTTTCACCACCCTGCGACCAAAGGATCTGTTAATTCATGCTGCTTCAATTGATTTTGATTTACAGCATTATATGAATCAGGATCTTGTAATCGTTGTTAGAGTTACTCCACCCGAAGGATTATCAGAGGTTGAAGATCATGATACATATCTGGCTGAATATATCCAGGATATAATACCTGTAATTGAACATTATAAACCTTCTAAGATGGTATTTGATGAACTAACTCCTTTCATAAATTTCCAGAATGTCGAATACCTGAAAAAAGTTTTTTCAAAAACGGTTGAGCAAATTGAAGATGAAGGCATAACAAGTCTATTTACCATTGGAGAACCTGCAAATTCTGCGTCCGTTTACATTGTGGATACTCTTTCAAAAAGTTCAACTGGAATCATAACGCTTGAAAAAAGCAATGGTGATGAAGATAGTTTTTTTGAGGGTAAAATGTCCATTATTTCACATATCGGACATACTGAAGGAAACTTTTCAGCAGATTATTACGTAGATCCGGATAAAGGAATTACAGTTGAATATACTCCGCCAGTAAAAGCCGAAACTGATGAAGAGATTAAGAGGGATGAAAAAAGCGAAAGATTTGATACCATTTCCGATTTTGATATTCCTTCAGAAACGATCAGCTATTCAGGTGTTTATTCCCTGGACGATTTCCAATTGTTACTTAATAACCAGATAGCAATGTACCAGATAACAGGGCAACTTTTTAAATTGGTAGCAATCTGGCTGGATGAATCGGCAGAGAATCATAAATTGTTAAACCTTCATCAACTACGAAATACAGTAAGGATTTCTACTGATAAAAAAGATAAATTATGTATGATTGGAAATAAAATATTTGTTATAATTCCAAAGCCGACTAAAAGTTCAGTAGTTAATCTTGTAAGTAAAATTAAAACGAACCTGCCTGAAGATGATCCAAATACTCTCCAAAAGATCTCACGATTGATCTCAATCTATTCAATTGATGTAAGCGGTGAAGTACAGAATGCCGAAGGGATGATTGCAAAAATTTTAAAAGAAACCAGCGATAACGCTTGAGCATTAGAATGTAATTAATCCGGGTAGTTTTTATGAAGTATTTTTTAGCCTGTTTAATATTCTTAGCAATTATTCCGTCTGCATATAGTCAGAATGAAAATAGTCGTCTGCGCCAGGAAGCACTAATGAATATCAGCAGCGGAAAATTTGGGGAAGCAATCGA
>JASFSF010000191.1:0-5482 GCA_050114555.1 Ignavibacteria bacterium | reverse complement strand
ATCATCCTCTGGAATACTTTTGAAGCAGTATAAATAAATAGTACACCAATTAGCAATGATAGCACAACCTGTAATAATCCTGTAAGCAGTAAAACTAAATCCATAATTGCCTCTGCAATGCTTTGTTAAAATCAAACTATATATTAAAGTTAAAATAAATTGATTTTATATCTAATCGTATTTATTTAAAATTGTGTTATGCAGGAAAGTAAATTTTCAAAGTTTTTTAAGTTTTGCTCAGTTCTTTTGTGGCTATTCCTTTTATCATCTTGCTCGGCAACAAAATATGATCTGGGGCTTAGAAACTACAACAATCACAAATATTTTTCCGCTATATATTTTTTTACGAGAGCAATCTGGGAAGACCCGGCAAATGCAGAATTGTACTTCCACAGAGCAAACGCAAATTCAAAATTAGGTAATTACAAAGATGCTATTCAGGATTATACGATAGCTATCAGTCTTGATCCCGTAAAAAACTTTTATCAAAACAGGGGCTTGACTTATTTAGAAGTCGGGGAGTATAGAAATGCTGTGAGCGATTTTAATTCGGCTTTGGATATCGATAACGAGAATGCAGAACTTTACTTTAACAGGGGATATACACATGCATTGTTAGGCAATAACTTTAAAGCCGTACTTGATTATTCTAAATCGATTGAGATCAATCCTGAAAATGCAAAAACATTTGTAAACCGCGGAGACATCTGGGCGGCAGAAGGAAATCATCGAAAAGCCATTGACGATTTCAGCTCAGCCATATTAATTAATATAAATGATGAATTAGCTTATTATAACAGGGCTAGAGAATACGCTTTAATAGGTGAAATAAAATATGCTCTTAAGGATTTTTCAAGGGCAATTGAGTTAAATCCATTAAGTGCTAAGTATTATTTTTTAAGAGCGGAGTTACTTGTTGGATTGGGAGAATTCACAAATGCAATTGATGACTATTCATACATAATAGATATTGAAAGTGAAAACGGCAACGCTTATTATAACAGGGGAATTTGTTACGCTAATTTGAATTTAAAAGATGAAGCTTGTAAAGACTTCACACGAGCAGGCGAACTTGGCTTTTTTGAAGCATATGAGATTCTTAAAAAGTTTTGTAATAAATAGTAGGATGAGATTATAAAATGATTGAAGCATTATTGATAACATTAGGTTTAATTATTGCGATAGTAGGACTGATCGGATGTATTATTCCAGCAATACCCGGACCGCCATTAAATTTCCTGTCACTTGTTATTTTAGAAATTGCTATTGAAGATGCATTCTCATCTGATTTTTTTATTACTTGGGCTGTTATTACTGTACTTGTTTTTGTGCTCGATTATATTCTACCAATTATGGGTGCTAAAGCCTACAAAGCCAGCAATTATGGAATTGGAGGATCAATTATCGGGATGATTCTTGGAATTATTTTTTTCCCCCCTTTCGGTATGATAATCGGGTTATTCGCAGGAGCTGTTATAGGCGAACTGATTGCCGGTAAAGAAGAGTGGCAGGCATTAAAAGTTGGTTCGATTACTTTTATTGTAAGTATGTTAATGATAATAATAAAACTTGCAGCCTCAGCAGTAATGACTTACTATTATGTTAAAAGATCATTTGAATATATCTTTTAATAAAATAGGGAGTTAGGCTTCCCAGTTTTAGATTTAAGGCTGATTAACTTATTATCTTCCTATCTCGTCAAGAAGTTCCTTTTTAGCAAGTAATTCTTCTTGGCTAAGTTGGTGATCCGGATCCGGAACAATAGCTTCACTGGGACAGGCCGGAATGCATTGAGGTTCATCATAAAATCCAACACACTCGGAACACTTTTCATAAGCAATGTAAGTCCGTTCATCACTTAAAGCTTCATGTTCTTCACCATTGTAATCCCATGTAACGCCTGCAGCATAAATTGCATTATTTGGGCACTCAATTTCGCATGCGTTACAATCGATGCAATCCTCGGTGATCATTAATGCCATTATATATTCCCCTCCCTTTCTGTAGAGTGAAAAATTATTAACAATACTGAACTATAAACTTATCGGGAATAGTTTGATACTGAATTCCCAATCTCAGGGTAAAAATGCCATTTTCAGCATTCACAATTAGAATGCCAAACATTACTGTATAATTAAAAGAGAGATGATTAGAAATTTTTAGCAAAATGGGCCAAAAAATATATTATATGGCTGAATAACTCAATCGGGTTTAGAATATTCCCCGGGATTAGTTTCCAAAATTTGCATAATATTCCTGAATTTGGGAATAAATGAAACATACATTCCCACAACTTTCACCTTGTATGTATATCCTTTTCGAAAATGCTTATATAATTCATTGGCGTTGGTTTTACTCTGATAGTAATCGTTTGCGTTCAGGAACACTTCATTTTCAGTAAAGATAAAATACCTCTCGTTCTCACCGCCCCATTTTTCCATGTTGATTACGGTGATGGTCTCTTCGGTTTCTGTAATGAATGGTTCAAAGAATAAATATCCGAAGATCAAAGTAGCCAGGATGATAACTACACCGATACCCATAGAAAGTTTGAACATATATGTGCTTATCATGACAACCTCAAGACATCTTGGTTATTTAGATATTTAAATAATTCAACTTTGAACACTTCCTTATAATCAGGATATATATCAAAAATTATTTCGTGTTTTAAATTCAAATAATACAATTAGACGATTTTGTATTTCCGCCAATAAATATATATTTAATGAGTACTATAAATAATTAACAGAAAATCTGATGAACGTAAAATTTTCTTTCATTCTTCAAATCTTGCTGATACTTCTATTTTCGTCTTGTGAACAACGTGAAAAGCGACTAAATACAGTATTAGAAGATATTGGTACACAATCAATTTCTGTACCTGAACCCTCAGGAATTGACATAACCTATGATAGGAGTGGATTTTGGACTGTTAGTGATGAAAATAGCACTATTTACAGGCTGGATAACGAAGGAAATGTCGTTCAATCAATAGAAGTTGAGGGGTTTGATCTGGAGGGAATTACGGTAATTGACGAGCAAAAAATTGCAGTTGTTTTAGAAAGAAGCAGGGAAGTTGTGATCCTTGATAACAATGGGAACGAACTGCAACGTAAGCAACTACCCTTAGAGGGAGAATTAAATTCAGGCTTGGAAGGAATTTCGTATAATTCTGAAAATAAACACTTTTATGTTTTAAATGAGAAAAATCCATCGTTGCTGCTTGAATTGAATCAAGGTCTGGAAATTATCTCAATGGACACATTAGATTTTTCAAAAGATGTTTCCGGTATTTTTTATGACGAAGAGAGCAAACTTTTCTGGATTATTTGTGATGAAGATCAGTTTGTTGCAAAAGTAGACCTGAACAGCAATCTCATAGATTCAATTAAAGTTGATATTTTTCAACCCGAAGGAATAACATTCGATGAGGTAGGCAAAAGACTTTACATTGTCTCAGATAGCTGGGAGACCATTCACGTATTTGAACTCAAATAGTAAGAATAAAATATTAAGGGGCCAGAGCATTAAACCCTGACCCCAGCGGGGGAGACATGAACCGAAAATTCTGCTATCTCTCAACAAAAAATCCTGTAAACCTTCGATTCACTATTTACCCGCATCAATTGTATTTATTATCGGGATTCATCATTACTCAACTATTATGCCCGATTTAATCTTTAATAAATGTGAAAATGAAAAATTTTGATAGTTAATTCTGCGAAACATTCCTTTGGTCGGTAAGATTGATTGGATTTTTTTACAAACGATGGGTACAGTTACCCACTCCGTGGGTTGGAATGGATTTTCAGAAAATCATCTGGTGATGATTTCAGATTCCGTGCGTCTTTCCTTTCAGCATTTGCCAAATTGTAATGAGTATTATCTGCAAATCAAGAACTATTGACCAGTTTTCAATATACCAAATATCGTACTCAATCCTTTTTTTGGTTAGTTGAATGTTTTCTTGCTCATCCGGAACATCACCCCTTAAACCGTGAATCTGTGCCCAACCGGTTATACCGGGTTTTACGTTGTAACGTATTCGAATTGCATCTACAATTTTAACGTAGACTTTTTCATAAGCATCTGTGTGAGGTCGTGGACCAACAACGGACATTTCCCCCTTAAAAACATTTAAGAACTGTGGAAGCTCATCGAGATTAGATTTTCTTAAAAATTTTCCAATCATCGTAACTCTTGGATCGTTTTCAACTACTGGCTGAAATTTTAATTCAGTACTTTTTGCTGAGTTTTTCATCGTTCTGAATTTGTAACACTTGAAGCGCTTATGCTTGGAACCAACCCTGTTCTGGACAAAAAAGACCGGGCCTCGTGATGTTAATTTTGTTAGGATAAATATGATAGGGTAGAGCCAAGAAAGAACAAGAACTATTACAAGTAATGAGAATATTATATCAAAAGATCTTTTAACAAATCTCCAATAAACTTCTTCAAGTGGTTCAAGCCTTGCCGTAAGAATTGGAAAATCTCCAAACATACTCACCTGGAATTTGTTTGATACATACTTTGAGTAATCTGGAATAATATGAGTTCTGACAGCATTACGGTTACATACAGCTATAACCTGATTGAGGAATTCACCACTTCTTTCTCTAATCGCAATAACAACCTCATCAATGTTAATTTGAGAGATTATCGTTTCCAGATTCGCTGCCTGCCCAACTATTTCATCATCACCTGAATCAGTATCATCCTCGGTTAAATATCCTGCGAAATCATATCCAAAATCCGGATTCGATTTTATCATTTGTTTGAAGCTTTTTGCAATATCACCGTACCCTACTATCAATAACTTTCTGATATTTTTCCCCTTTTTTCGAAGTGATTTCAGAACTTTGCGAAAGATTATTATTCGTGCACTCAGCAAAAAGATCAGCAGGATTGCATAATAAATAATGAAATTCCTGGTGAACAAATCCTCTTTTATAATAAAAATAAATAGAATTGAGGCAAGGATTTGTGCCGCAGTTTCCTTTAAAATGTTTATGAATTGAAATGGAAAATTTCTCGAATGAAAATCGCTGTAGTAATTGGTTGAGTTAGATATAAAAACCCATAATATGTTAAGCCCAACAAGCAGAAAAAACATATAATATCTATCAATTAGTATTTGCCAGGATTGTGAGACTACTGCTGCAGCTATGAATGATGAATTCAGTAATAATAAATCACTGAATAATCTAAGCAGGAAGATCGATTTTTTGTTAACAATCATTTGGCGGATTTAATGGTTGAAGAATTTTTTTCACAAAAAACTTCAGCTTTTTCTTTTATAAAACTACTAATATTTTCCTCAAATATTTTCCGACTGAACTGTTCTGAATGTGAACGAATTATTTGAGGATCGAAGACACGGGGACCAGTTTCAAATTTACGAACAGCAGCTATTATAAAATCCTTTGTCTGATCTGAAAAATGAATTCCTGTTTTTCCATCAACAACTGTTTCAGCTGTT
>JASFSF010000190.1:0-5483 GCA_050114555.1 Ignavibacteria bacterium | reverse complement strand
TTAAAGGGTATATAATTTTTTGCATAAGTGTTTCCGGTTCATCAGATGGATGCTCAAGCTTCATAAAACGAGATGCAAAAACAGGATTTATGACTAACGCAACAAACAACGACGAAAGTAGAGTAACAATTAATACAACCGGAATGTACAACATAAACTCACCAACAACTCCAGGCCAGAATAAAAGCGGGAAAAATACTGCTACCGTTGTAAAAGTTGAAGTTGTTACAGGCCATGCAACTTCACCTGTGCCAAGTTTGGCAGCTTCCAGCAGAGAGTTGCCCTCTTCCAAAAATTTGTAAATATTCTCAATAATAACTATTGCATTATCCACGAGCATTCCTAAAGCAAGTATTAATCCAAACAGCACAACAAAGTTTAACGTAACACCTATCGATTGAAGTACGAAAAACGAAATGAGCATACTAAGAGGAATTGCAATCGCAACAAAAAATGCGTTCCTTACTCCAAGGAAGAAAAAGAGTATTGTAACCACAAGCACCAGTCCTGAGAAGATATTATTCTCCAGTTCCCTTACCATTTTCTTAATATCTACGGATTGATCGGATGATATGTAAATCTGAACGTTAGATGGAAGCTCATCTCTTTTTTTATCAAGAATTTCCTTTACCTTATCCGCAATTTGAATAATATTTTCTCCAACACTTTTCGAGACACTAATCGAAACTGCATTTTGTTCATTTAACCTTGCATAGGTCTTGCGGTCCTCAAAACCATAATTAACCTCTGCTAAATCTTTTATATAGATAGGATAGCCATCCTTTAATTTTACAATAATATTTTCAATTATATACGGCTCATCAAACTCACCCGGAACTCTTACAAGAAAACTGGAATTATTAACGTCAATTGATCCTCCGGGAATGGTTTTATTTTCATCAGCAATTGCCCCGATAATATCATCAAATCTTACATTGTAATGGTTAAGTTTATTAATATCTACGTTAACAGAAACTTCTCTTTCCAGTCCGCCGCTTATTTTCACATCCAGCACGCCATCAACTTTTTCGATTTCATCCTGCAAATCTTCAGCAATATCCTTTAATTTGACAAGCGAATACGGACCGGCAATGTTTGCAACAAGAATCGGAAATTCTGAAAAGTTTATTTCAACTATCTCAGGTTTTTCAACATCGGGGGGGAGATCCGGTTCAGCCTTATTTACTTTATCTCGTACTTTCTGCAAGGCTTCATCAATATCGTAACCGCTTTCGAATTCAACCCTGATCAGAGAATAACCTTCAAATGAAGATGAAGTAATTTCTTTTACTTCGCTTATATTGTTGATTTCCTTTTCAATTTTCTGAGTAATTAAAGATTCTATATCCTCAGGTGAAACTCCAAAATAGGGCGTTGAAACAATAACCAGGGGAATGGATATATCGGGTGAGGCTTCTCTCGGAAGAGTAATATAAGCTGACAAACCCATCATAATAATTATTATTACAAGTATAAAAACACTTGTTCTGTTATCTATTGCAACATTGGTAATTTTCATAACGTTTAGAGATTAATTAACAACTTTAACTTTTGTACCATCAACAAGATTCTGAAAACCTACGTAAATCAGATTTTCACCCTTGTTCAATCCTGAATTAACAGCAATCTTATTATTTGATCGGCTGATAATTTCAATTACCCTCATTTTGGCAATACCATCTTCCTCGATAAAAACAGTATGTCCCAAATCAGTTTTTGTAACTGTTTCCTCAGGTATCAGGATTGCAGAATCATATTTTTCTTCCTGGATGTAAACCTGTGCACTAAGTTCAGGCTTAATTTTACGATCAGCGTTATTGATGGTAATCTCAATCGGAAAAGTTCTGTTATTTGTAGTAATTGTGTTTCCAATATAGGAAAGTACTGCTTTGTATTCTGTATTTTGTAAATCTTTAAAAACAACTTTTACACTATCACCCATTTTAACTCTGTTCACATAATTTTCAGGCACTCCTGCTTCGATTTTAATTTTATACATGTTAACAACAGAAACGACCGGTACGCCTGGCAGTATGGTTTCTCCTACATCAGCAAATTTTTTATCAACGATTCCGGCAAACGGTGCTTTAATAAATGTGCGGTCATAACGCGCTTTAATCAAATCGTAATTTGCTTTTGCAGCATCACGATCATATTTTGCATTAAGGTAAGTGATCTCACTAATAACATTTTCTTTATAAACTTTTTCCTGTCTAGCAAAGTTACTTTGGGCTCTTTCATATTGAGCAAGTGCTGCATCAAGATTTGCCTTTAAAACGTCATTATCCAGAATTAGTATAACTTCATCTTTATTTACATTACTTCCTTTGTCCTTAACAAACTCTTTAATTTTACCACCTTCATCCGTTGATATATCGGCCTGATTTATAGCCTTAGCTACACCAAATACTTTTATCTGATCGTAAAACGTAACGTGCTCGAGTGGAACAGTCTTAACATAAACGGATGGTTCATTGGATTCCTCATTCCCCAGATTTTCACCTTCCGCTGAATCACTGCAAGCGTTAATTGTAACCAACAGTAAAGTGCCGATCAACAAGATTATTGTTATTTTAATTTTATTTTTCATTTTAACACCAGTATTAATTTTATTCAAAATCAATTGTTCTCAACCGGACCAGCAAGCAATGCCTCCAGCTGAGAGTGTAAATCATAATAAGTAAAAATTGCATTTAAATAATTAACTCTTGCTGAAGTTAAAGCAACGAGAGCATCAATATTTTCAAGCTGGGTACCAAGACCGTTTGCAAAACGTTTAACCGAAATATCGTAACCAAGCTGCGCTTCGTCTATTGTAGATTTGTAAGCAGCAATTCTTTTTTCTGTTTCTTCGATCTTTAATAATAAATCATCCAGCTGGTTCTTAAATAACTGATCCGTCTTTTTGAATTCCTCTTTAGCTTTCATCAAATCAAGTTCGGCTTGCTGCACTCTTGAAGTTGTTTGCCATCCATCAAATAAAGGAATTCTTAGATTTAGTCCGACGTAGACAGAATTTTTATATCTCCACTGGTAAAACGATCTTGGATCATTTTCCTGTGCCTGGGTTTGCCAGCTTCCGTTAAAGTATAATTCGGGGAAGTGTTTTGAGAATTCATACGAGACAGCTTTATCCTGCAATTCTATTTGAAATTTTAATTGCTGCAAAGTGTAATTCTGATTTTCCATAACAGATGATGATGTTTGAAAATCTTCAACAGGGATTTCGTTGTAAACAAGAGAATCCTCAATTACAAACTCTTGTTTAAGATCCATTCCAAGGACATACCTAAACGCATTTTTTGCAAGCTCAATTGAGTTCTCCGATTGATCCAGTTGTGGAATGAGATTTTGTACCTGGACTTTTGCTCGCACATAATCATATTCCGATACAAGTCCTGCATCGAATAATGCTTTTGTATTTTTCAAATTATCTTCAGCAGCTTTCAGTGTTATAACTGATAATTCTTTGAATTCCACTGCAAGTAAATAAGCATAATAGGATTGTTTAACATCCTTGATCAATGTTGCCCGGGATGAATAGTATCCCTGTTGAATAACATCAGCATATATTTCAGATATTCTTGTTGCATAAAACACTGCACCGGTAAAGAGTGGCTGTTCGAGTGTTGCTCCGACAGTTAATGTATTTTCCGTGCCTGCCGGAAACGATCCGCTAAAAAATGGTGTTTCAATAATTATCTCACCTCTTTTAATAGCCCTGCTGTAATCGATGGAACCTTTTAGTTTTGGCAATACAGATAAACCGAATGCTTCATCTCTCTGCTCAACAGCTTTTTCATATTCAAGCTCGGCTATTTTTAAATCGTAATTATTCTTTAAGGCAAGATTAATACTGCTCTCCAGGTTGAGCTTGAGAGTATCTTGTGCAAATGAAGATGGCAAATAACATAACAATATGATTACAAATAATTTTCCCAAACCTTTATCCTGCTAATTTTATTTTATAATTCTATTTGAACGACTTTTAAATAATGTTCTTTATTTGATCTCAACTGAATTTGTATTTGTGTCCTCAATAAACCGGTGATATTTTAGTGGTTCATATAAGATTATCACTACATCGAAACTTTATATATTTGCTTTTGAATCATTGGTTTAAGATGGAATCAGACTAACATTTCTCTTCTATTAAATCAGTGCCCTTCCCCTTTTCAAAATCTGCAATCACTTAATTGTCCCTTTTTTGTTCCTGGTCAATATAAAACTCAAATCCAATAATCAAATCAAGTTAAGTATAATGGATTGCGATCTAGTTATGGAATACGACTAAAATTTTGCTGACAAAAACTATATAAACACAGCTATATTTCAAAGGAAGTTCATTAGCTATAAGGGAAGGAAGTGATAAAACTCACAAATGCGATTTGCTTAAATGGGAGTGTAAAAGGCGTCCGAAGACGCCTATTTAATTAATTCAATTTAAATATAACAGGTATCGAAACCTGAACTTTTACAGGTTTGCCCCGTTGCTTTCCGGGTGTAAACTTTGTTTTTAAAACTGCATCAAGTGCAGCCTCATCACAACCAGCTCCAATACCTTTAATTATTTGAGCTTTTGTTACTGTACCTGTTTCGTCAACAAAAGCCAGTACATATACTTTACCTTCAACACCGGCTCTTTTGGCAATTTCAGGATAAATAATTTTTTCCTGGATTCCTTTTATTCCTCCAATTGGAGAAGGCATTTCTTCAACAGCGACAAAGTATGTTGGTTCTTCTTCTACTTTCTTCTCGACCGGAGGTGGAGGTGGTGCTTCTATCTCTGCTTCAAAATCAATCTCTGTATCTTCTATTTCAATGTCTTCTAATACATCATCTGATGGAGCTTCAATCGGAATAGGTGGCTTCGGTGGAGGTGGAGGCCTGTTCTCCTGCTTGGTCTGCTGAATATCTTCAACAGTAAATAATTCCTGCGGACCTTCCATTTCAATACCTTCATCCTGTAAATGCGGAAAGAACTTGAATGCAATAATCAGTATTCCAAGAGAAACAATTATGCAAATTTCAAGAACTCTCTGGTATAATCTTCTAAGATCTGCTTTTGGATTTTTTAACTTCATTTGAGTTACTCCGATTTTGATCGATGGTTAACTTACTAAATGATGAATATTTTGTCAACAAACATTTAATTCTTATACTCTTTACTCTTAATTAATGTTCCCACAACAATAAAAAATTTCTCTTTAAAAGATCTTCTATTTTCGCTTAAAATAGCCAATCTTTTTCATCAAAAAATCTAACAATAGTACGGCAGTAATTGCTCCGAGGGTATCGGCAACCCAATCAAGAATATCGTTTGATCTGCCCGGTATGTAACTTTGATGGATTTCATCTAACAAACCATACACAGAGGCGATGATGATAGAAAACAGAATATATTGTTCTTTTACAAAATGAAATTTATTCTGCATCAATAGTGTCAGACTGAGCAGTAACGTAAGTACAAAATAAGCAAAAAA
>JASFSF010000189.1:0-5552 GCA_050114555.1 Ignavibacteria bacterium | reverse complement strand
GAAAACCGCCGTGCGCATCATCGTGTCTGCCATGATCGTTCGTAATAAATAATGTGGTGTTATCTTTATAAAAATTATCTGTTTGAATTTTCATCCAGAGCTGATAAATCAAATCATCAACATTAACAATAGCAGCCAAGTAATCGTCCCAAACGCCCAAGTGTCCTTTAGTATCAACCTCGGGGAAATTAACAATAATTAATCTCGGATTATCAGTATCCATTGCACCAACAATCAAATTATAAACAGATAAGTCATTATGATTATCATTTCCACTCCAGGTTGCACCATAAGTGTTGCCATATCCTTCATAATCACTGTGTTTTATATATTCCAGTTTAGACTTGCCCGCGATCATATAATTATCGTATTGCGAAGCACCTAGTTCTTTCCTGAAATATTCAAAAATTGTTGGTTTATGTGGAAATTCACCACCTGCGTTTGAAATGATCTGCCATGTTCCCGTAGCAATTGTTGCATGACCAGGATTTGTAACAGTTTGTCCTTCTGTAGCAATCCTGAAATTTGTATATAATGTTCCAAGTGGTTTTAAATCATTCCATAGGTGAGGTATATATTGAGAAGGATTTATAGCTCCGAATGTCTCACTATATCTAGCACCATCAACTACTACAATTACAACATTTTGTGCCTGGATATATAAATTAAAACAA
This sequence comes from Ignavibacteria bacterium, assembly GCA_050114555.1. GTDB lineage: Bacteria > Bacteroidota > Ignavibacteria > Ignavibacteriales > Ignavibacteriaceae > BMS3ABIN03. Next base: position 4,878 of record JASFSF010000189.1, on the reverse strand, counting down.
ACGAAAATTAATGAAACTAAATTAATAACTACAGTCATAATTTATTGTTGTTTTCTGATTTAAACAATGCCAATAATTTCATTTAAGAATTATCATCTTCTTACTCTCAACAAAATTTCCAGCTATAATTCTATAAATATAAACACCACTTGCATATTCAATAGCATTAAATTCCACCTTATGATAGCCGGCTTCATAATTCTTATTTACTAGTTCATTAACCAGTTCACCAAGCATACTGTAAATCCTTATACTTACTTTGGCATCCTCAGGAAGTGAAAACTTAATATAAGTATTTGGATTGAATGGATTCGGATAATTTTGGTATATCCCATATTTTGTCGGAACTAAATCAATTTCCACCTCATCTGAAAATTTATATTGTCCATTTAAATCAATCTGTTTTAATCTATATATAAATTTCATACTGCCAGGAGGATTTTTATCCACAAAAGAATAGGTTTTGGGCGAGTTACTGTTACCATTCCCATTTATAAATCCAATTATTATCCAGCCATGAGTGGGATCATCTTTATTCGTTCTTCTCTGAATTTCAAAACCATAATTATCAACCTCAGTTTCAGTTTTCCAATTTAATGCTACATTAGTTTCATTAATAATTTTTGCTGTAAATACTGATAATTCCACAGGTAAAGGTTCACCTGTCGGATTAGTGTAAGTCCCATTTGCAGTAATATTACTTAATCCCCACGGATCACTTGGTGCGTACGTATTTACTTTACTGTCATGTGGATCGTCTAACCGCCATAGTAATCCAGCATCTCCTTCAGGATTAGATATCCCTGTAATTGTAATTGTCGCAATATGAGTTCCGGGTGCAGTTGTTAATGGTTTACAGACTCTAGCATCAAAATTTGATTGATCGTTCTGAAAGAATAAAGCACCAACAGTGAATTTTACTATACCGGGAGATGGTATTGCTGCATCAAGTGTATACCAATTTGCTAATGATGCAGTACCAGCTACATAAGAAACTGTAGGAGAGGTAAAGTTAACGTTATTAAATACAAGTGAAAACTCACTATGTCCCAGATAAATCTCTGTTGCATCGGTTCTTTGCATATAAATGTCAAACTTAAAATCAGTTCCAATCACTACTTGATTTTCAATGGTACAAGTATATGTTTGTGCAACTAATCCATTTGAAAGGAATAAGAATAGCAATGCTACCGAAAGTATAATCTTGTTTTTCATTTTAGTGTTCCTTTATTATCTAATTTTTATTCGATTATTGTTTTTCTTACTCATTTAGGTACCTGTGATACAATATTCCTGTTGTTCCAAGTTGTTGCCCTATCGTCTGCATCTACCTGTCCATCCATTGTTACATCTTCATCTTTATATCCAACAAGGTTTCTTTCATTCCACGTGGCTGCCCTATCGTCTGCATCTACCTGTCCATCCTTACTTGGATCGCCTGAAAACATCCCAAACGCTCCAATACCGAATTCAACCATTGCATTCGTTCCGTATGCTTGTGTCTGTAATGTTGTGAAATTGTAATTAGTCACGCTACTGGATGAGAATGATTGTTGCGTTGAGCTCATTATGCTTAAATGATTACGGTGAGTTATTACGATATAATAATTTCCGTTTGCTAATAAGTCAAATTTAACAGGACTGCTTCCATCCAAATCAACTACTGTCCCATCATTCTTCAGAAATGCTGCCCTTCTTCCAATTACTGTAGAGGCTGCTGTACCTGAACGAAGTTCCAATAATACCCAGTCCACAATATCAGAAGGAATGGGATCAACACTTTCAGTCCCGGTATAATTCCAAGGTGTGGAGTTAAAGGGCTGAATAGTTGGTATTAATCCTTGTGAATTCAGGGTTGTTGTCATTACTCCGCTATTAAAAGGTCCCTGTAAGAAAACATTACAATCCAATTCAATTTGAGGTGGAGCATCAGTAGAAAAAGACCAGATAGGGCCTGTAGTTATATTATGATCATCATCTTCAACTGTAACATACCATTGATACGTCTTTCCACCTTCCAAACCAAACCACTGGAAATTAGCATTAGAATTGTTTGCCACTGTAATCGATGCCAATTCATTAAACGACGCATTAGTACCACCCATATCATAATTTAGGCTGAATTGACTGTCACCATCAGTTTCCCATTCGCCAGTATACGGTGAAAAGGTTTTAACATTAATAATATTTGATGCAGGGACAAATTCCATTATTCTCAGCAATCCATGTCCGCCATTTGAGCGACTTTGATAGTCAGATAAAAGAGAATGAACTGTGTTTCCATTAAACGTATCAGATCTTTGTCCCTCACCGGCTACATGTCCACCAAGCATCAAAAATAAATTTGAATGATCTTTTAATGCATCATAAATTGCCTGGCCTTGTGTGCTGAAGCTGCCGGGATTACCTGTACCGAGCATGTTATGTGTTACGGCGATTGCTCTCCTGTTGCTAAAAGTGGTAAGCAACGCATCTGCCCAATCAAGCACTGGCTGGTCGGGTGAAGTATCATATTCAAAATAGATGACAATAAAATCCATTCCTCCGGCACTGAATAAATCGTAGTGATTATCATTATTACTTCCATAGTGATCACCATAGTAATCTCTGCTAATAAATCTGGATTCGCCAAAAAATTGATTGTAAAAAGTTGTTGTACCGTTAGGATTTCCATTGGGAGATTGATCGTGATTCCCCACTGCGATCCCATACGGGATGCCATAGGTTAAATAAGTAGTTAAAGGATCTTCAATCAAACTGATTGAGTTCTCAGCATTCTGCCATTCACTATTGTCACCGCTATTATCTCCATGTTCAACACAATCACCCAGATGTGCAACATACGAGATATTTAATTCATCCTTGTTATCAACAATCCATTGGGTCTGTGATGTAAACATTTCAGGGAGACCACCATTCAGACTGGAAACGTAATATTGTGTGTCCGGTAAACCAATTAATGTGAATGTTTCACCGGATTCAACAACTCTTCCATAAAATTTTACTGTTAAGTTTGTTGATGTATTATCACTTACTGCAACAGTCAATATGGGAAACTCACTCACAGTGCTTCCAAGTGCTGGTGAAATTAAGATTGGGGTAAGTGGGCCGAAATCCAAATTAAACGGTGCCCCGGAGACCCACTGATAATTCGAATTTATTATTTCTCCATCGAAAGTTGTTCCCGCTGAACCTAATACTAAATTACCCCTTCCCTCATCCATTGCCCAACGAGCAACCAAACCTGTTTGTGTCGATACAATTCTTGAATTAATAGTAGACTGAATATCTGTTTGTGTGCGTGCAACATTCCATATTCTTACTTCATCCAAAGTTCCATCAAAATAACCGCTATAGCTAGCATGCGGATATCCGTTCGACTGTAAACTACTTCCTAAAGCAACGGGTGTAAGAGATTCATAAGCAGGCGGTAATCCAATGACCAAGGAGTCTTCAAGATTACCATTTAAGTATAATTTCAATGTATTACCGTTGTAAGTTGCTGCTGCATGATACCATTGATCATCATTAATAGTAGTTATTCCTTCAAGGGGGTAATTTTGAGCGCTGGGATATGTTTCTAAATCTACCGCAATAGTATTTGATGATGTTATGCAAAGAAAGTAGTTGATGTCTTTTGTCGGGTCGTTGTCCACTTCAGCGCTTCCTTTGGTTACTAAAGGGATGATATTTTGAAGTCCTCCCGTCCCTGTTTCCGTACCTAGTTTCCCAGGCCCTTGTTTTTTAAACCATGTTTCAACTGTAAATGATATTAATCTTAAACCCGGTGCATCATTAACTTTTATATAAGTATCTGTTCCATCTAAAAATAAAGCGTCGGCTACGTCTGTAGTTGTAACAGATCTGAAATTGGAGTTATCACTGGTACCAAGAGTATTTTCAGCCCTAACTCTGTAGTAATAAGTAGTTAGTAATGATAAACCTGTAACCGTATAACTTGTTGTGTTACCTACATTCAAATCATTATAATTGGTTAATATTTGTGTAAAATCACTATTCTCTGAAACATCCAATCTATAGCTTGTTGCCTGTAAAGAACTTGTCCAGTTTGCTTTGAATTCATTGGAAGCAATATTACTTGGTGGCAATGCATCAGGTGCAAGTGGTATTGATGTAGGTTCAATAAATGATACTATTAATTGGGGTCGGTTTTGTACAGTGCCAGCTTCACTCGATACCGCGCTGGTACCATCTGTTCCTGTAGAAATAAATATCCAGCCTTTATTTGAAGAAGGATTACTAAGCCAGCCGTTAATGCTGCTTGTAACATCTATACTATGTGTTCCTGCAGTACTGGGTGCAATGGCAATAGTTGTGCCTTGAATTTCCGGATCACCTGGGAAATTGTTAAAAGTAGAAGACTCATCCCAATCTGAGGTCGCCTCCTTAATGGTTCCCTGACTTCCCGGATCATCTGTAACGGTATATTTAATAATTGCAGAGATAATTGATACATTATCAGGAATCTGATTTACACCATTACCAAAAATATTTTCAAATCTTAGTAAACCGTATGATGGCATGTCTTCATTACCACTTTCCCACTGATCCCATTCGAAGTGAGTTTCATTTCCATTAACAAGATCCGGATTAAGTGTACTCAAAAAATTATCAACCGTTCCGGTGTAACCATTCACTCCTTGCTGAAACGAAACTATAGTAGTTATTGAACTCGGAAATCCTGGCGTTACCCAGGTTGTACCATTTGTTAATGTTCCGGCAGGACTTCCACCAATAGAATTTGTAGCGGTAGTGCCTACACCATCATTTAATCCCCACCGTCCTCGAAGACCTGTCCCTGACGTCAGTTCAGCAGACATATTATTCTGAATATCAGATTGTGAACGAGCAACATTC
>JASFSF010000188.1:0-5573 GCA_050114555.1 Ignavibacteria bacterium | reverse complement strand
ATGGAGATGTTTCAAAAAGGTGATGAAGAGCATCTTAAGGCAATGAATGAAATGCAAGAACTTATGAAATCACCTGATGCTATGAAAGAGTGGTTTGAGAATAAGAAAGAGGAATTCGATGCACTGCCTGAAGACAAATAACTGATACATCAGAAAATAAATGCATAACATATTAACTAAAATGCCAATGAAAAATATATTCATTTTTAGTTTGTCGGTTCTTTTATTTACTTCACCAGGATGGAGCCAAAGCCTGGAATATCAAAAACAGAAAGCGGAGAAAATAGAAAAGGGTTCTGTTTTTACCAAAATAATTATCAGGGAATTGCCTGCAACAATAGTCTATGAAGATGATGATGTTATTGCTTTTTTTCCTTTACGGTTACAGGCACCTGTTCACCTTCTAATTGTTCCTAAAAAAGAAATTCACACAGTTAATGATGTTACGGACGAAGATTTATTAGTGCTCGGGAAGATGTTTCTGGTAGCCAAAAAATTAGCGAAAGAAAATGGAATTTCCGAAACCGGCTATCGCCTTTCCATAAACGTTAATGAAGATGCAGGTCAATCTGTCTTTCATTTGCACATGCATTTATTAGGCGGGGGTAAATTAGGGCCAATGTTAACTCTGGAAAATGAGCAGCATTAAAACAGCATACGAAACATTATGAAAAACAGAAAGAAAATATTTATAAATTAGTCCTGCTGATAATTCCAGGCGGTATTTTACTTTCGAATTTCTAACTTGGGAATACACGTGCTGTAGTCATTGTTCAATTAATTGTATTTGGAATGTTACTTGGAATTTTTATTGTTAATCTAAGAGATAAATTCCAGAAGAAGTAAAACATATTAGCATATAATAAAAAGAGAAAAAATAGATGATAAAATTCTTTGGAAAAATTCGACAAAATCTGCTCAACGAGGGCAGGTTGAGTAAATATCTGTTATATGCAATTGGAGAAATCATTCTGATTGTTATTGGTATATTGATCGCGTTGCAGTTAAATAACTGGAATGAGAAACGTAAACAGGAGATAAAAAGAGATTATTATTTATCATCTCTCCTTGCCAATCTAAACGAAAACATATCCTATCTTAAAAGAAGAAATGGAGAAATTAATTCAGACAGTCAAGCTATACAGGATGTTGTAAAACGAATCGGTAGTCCAACAGCTACAATTGATACAATTATTAAAATAGCTCATGAGGAAGTCAGTCTATTATGGTACGCTTTTGCACCGTTAAATGATAATACTTACCAAACATTACTGAGCACCGGTCATATTGAATACCTTGACCCCTGGTTGCAGGAAGAACTTCAGCAGTTGAACTTTAAGCATAATGATCTTATTAAAACAAACGAAACAATGAGAACCGACTATGGTCAGGTGGTGATCGATTTTCTTAAAGTTTACCCCTTAAATGGAAGCTACAGTATCGTAACAAAACAACAAGCCGACCTTGTACTAACAGATCTTTCAAATGCACAAAAAATTGGCGCTTTAAATAACCTGTTATGGATTAAGGGAGGCGCTGAATATAGTACCTTACAAAGATCGGAGTCACTTGAAGAAAGTATGATATGGTTAGCCGATACGTTGTTAACCGAATATCCATTTTTAAAAAATAATAATAACTAATAAATCATGAAGAAATATTTATACATAACGATAAACATTTTATTGATGTTCGGATGTACAGTTCAAGATGGTGAGAAAATCATCAGGTCTTATGAAAAAGCACATAACTCTCACGATGTGGAAAAAGTGTTATCCTTCTATTCCGATGATATCGAGTTTGAGCTGAAAGGAGTCTGGGTCAAATCCGGAATCAATGAAGTTCGGGCAATAACGGAATGGGATGCCGCACTTAACAGTAACTTAAAATTCGAATCAATAATCAGAGAGGAAGACTCTGTCTTTTGCAGGGTGATTGAAAATAACGATTGGTTCGGAGCCGTGAACATTGTAAATCTTGTGCATGATCCTGTCGTTTTTATCATTCAGGATGGTAAAATTAAAAAAATTATAGCAACGCCGTCTGAAAAAACGGGTATGGAAATTCAAGCTGTTATCGGATCGGTTTACCAATGGTCTGATATGGTAAAAGATAATACCATACATGATCTTATTCAGAACGGAGAATTTGTATATTCACGCGAAGCAGCCGGAAAGTGGCTCGATCTTTTTAAGCGATGGAAAACATTTACACAAGAAATCAAATAATCAGCAACTTAAATCAGCTAACATTAATCAACAAAAATAATAAGTTATGAATAAGAATTTAAGACAAGTTTATATCCTGTTTCTTCTGTTATTCATTGCACTTCAATTTGCGTGTTCAAGCGACAAGGTTGAATACGGAGATGCAACAAAAGAGCTCATAGATATGGTAGATAAAAATCCGTCACTAAAATCAATGCTGGTCTCCTCAATAGAAAAAGCAAAAGAGATAAATCCCGATCTGAGTACAAATCCAGCACAAAGCCTTGAAGAATATTATGAATTTCTTTCATATTCGGAAACAGCCATGCCGTGGGCTTTACACAACAAACCGGAATACACTGAGTTTTATGAGAATACATTTCAGAGTCTTTGCTATTTCTACTTCCTAATTGATCAACCAATCCCTGAACTGGAGGGAAAGGAATTATTTAATAATTCTTTAGCATATGCTGAGCCCTTTGCTTCCTGGGTTAGAACTTTCAGCAAGTCCTGGGGCAGCTACCTGGATACTGAAGATTCGTGGAATGATGAATATTATCAGATAGCTCTGAACGATCCGGCTTTCGGTCTTCAGAACGGATGGTACGAAGATCACTCCAACTGGAAAACTTTCAATCAATTCTTTGGAAGATATCTCAGCTCACCTGAAATGCGGCCTATAGCATCATCTGATGATAACTCCATTGTAGTTTCATATGCCGATGCAGTACCAATGGGTGCGTGGGCTATCGACAGTAATTCCAATATTGTACTGAAAGAAGGCGTGATAGTTAAGTCTGCAACTGTAAATTCAATAGAAAAACTCGTTGGTGAAGACAGCGAGTACAAAGATGCATTTGCCAACGGTACGTTTGTACATTCCTTTTTGAATGTAAACGATTACCATCGGTACCACTTTTCTCTGGGGGGATTAATAAAAGAAGCAAGAATTATTCCCGGAATTAATCCTGCAGGAGGAGAGGTTTCCTGGGATGTAGAGAACAACAGGTATGCTTTTGATCCCTCATCGGTTGGATGGCAGTCCCTTGAAACCAGGGGATGCGTGATACTGGAAACCGATGATTATGGTCTGGTTGCTTTGCTGCCAATTGGAATGGCAACTGTTAACTCGGTAAACTTCGAAGAGAACATTAAACCGGGAGTACGTGTAAATAAAGGTGATATGCTTGGTTACTTCCTCTTCGGTGGCTCCGATTTTATAATGCTGTTCCAGGAACAGGTTAAATTTATACTTGATGCACCGATGGAAAAAGATGGATCATATAAACATTTATTGATGGGTGAACGGCTTGGTTACCTTACTAAAAATGAATAACCAATATCTGGTTTGTAGAGAATAAAGCAATTGTTTATATTTTTTCCCTACTAACATTGACAAAAAGCAGGGAGAAAACATGCGACCAGCTGAAAGTTTTATTCTAATTTTTCAAATATCACTGATTTTTTTTACATCAGCTTTATCCCAGCAAAATATTAATAATAAATCCAATTCCCCTGATATAAAAAGTCCTTATTATGATCAAAAAACACCTGGTATGACTCCGGAAATCTTTGCACCTGGAGTAATTTCACGAGAAGGTTTTGATGACTATGGAATTACTTTCTCAAAAAACAACGATTTATTACTTTATACGTGTGACACAATTGGATCAAATAAGCATAATATCATGTTTTGTGTACTTAAAGACGGCAAATGGACCGCTCCTGAACTAATTCCATTTTCTTTCACACATTCCATCGGAGAACCGGTTTTTTCTCCTTATTCAGATAAGATTTTTTATGGACAACTTGTTATGAATGCAAATGGTAATTGGGAGCCTCACATATATTTCACAAAAAAAACAGAAGATGGTTGGGAAACACCTTCACACATCACTCCAGGATTGTTTGCGTCAGAAACTAATGATGGTACCTTATATTTTACAGATGTAACACGTAGTAAGAAGCCAATGGATAAATCTGATATTGTTAAATCTAAATATGTTGATGGAAAATATATGGAATCTGAACTGCTGGAACGAGAGATAAATACAGAATTTCAGGAATTCCATCCATTCATAGCACCGGATGAAAGTTTTGTTATTTTTGATTCTGATAGGCCGGGTGGTTTTGGTGATTATGACATCTATATAAGCTTCAAGAATAATAACAATGAGTGGGGAACACCTATCAACTTCGGTGAAGAAATTAATTCAAATGAATATGATGGTGTCGCCACATTATCAACTGACGGAAAATATTTATTTTATTGTCACAATCAAGATATATACTGGGTTTCGTCAATAATTATTGAAAACCTAAAAAATCAGGATTTACATAAGAACCAATAAATCATCTGCAATATTACATCCAATGTCAGGGATAAGTAAATTTTAAATGATTTATATTATGTTTCAAGGTTCGATCGTATAATTAAGTACAATTTGTACTTCTTTCTAACTTACAACACCGCGGGATTAATTAAATTTCAATATCTATAGCAAAAAACAAACAAAATTATTCAAATTGGTACTATTATATATTCAGAAAAGGGAAGGTGGATATAATGCATTGCCGAATTACTTTGATTATTACATTAATATTGTTGCTTGCTGTTTCCTTAAATGCTCAAAACACCAGCACATCTGATGACCTCCAATCTTCAGGTCCCGGGCGTTATGAAATCCCTGGCGGGAATAAAGATTTGATAGAGATTCCATTCAGAATGCATAAAGGTAAACCGGTAATGGACCTGGAGATAAATGGAAAAAAAGCGGTGTTGATGATAGATAACGGTGTTTTATGGAATGAAATATGGTTATTTGGTTCACTACTTGTTGAGGAACTTAATCTGAAACCTGTTGAAGAATCCGGGCTTGAGGGAGCGGGAACGGACGATCCTACACGTCTATATCATTCAGATGATCTCACATTAAATTTCGGTAACATTATTTTTTATGATCAACCCGTACTCGTCTCCCCCGCTGAAGTCGGATTTGCCAGGATGTTCCCAGGGACGGATGGACAGCTATGTAACACTTTTTTCAAACACTTTATTGTTGAGTTTGATTTCACTCATAATAAAATAGTTCTGCACAATCCGGAGCACTTTCAATATACTGGTAGCGGAAGCATTCTAGATATGCAGTTAACACAATCTGGTGCATATTCTGTTCCCTTTGAAATTACTACGATAGATGGAAGAGTAATTAAAGACTGGGCGAACATTGATTTGGGCGGTATCTATTCGTTTATGGTTGCATTAAACACGATCCATAATATTCAACCTCCGCCGGATTCAAAAACCCGTCCTGCGTTCTCGGGAACAGAATATATTGGTAAAATTGAAAGCATGACCATCGGAGA
>JASFSF010000187.1:0-5575 GCA_050114555.1 Ignavibacteria bacterium | reverse complement strand
AAATTTAATTTAATAAGAAGTAAATTCTGCCCTATAGAATCGTGCAGCAAGCCTGCAAACCTGTTCTTTTCTTCATCAAGCGCCTGCTGCAGGTGTGATGATGAATCTCTCAGCAGTTTTTGGTAAACTTTCATCTGCTCATCATATTCCTTCTTTTCGGTGACATCTAAAAAATATAGTTGAGCTGTTTCGAGAAATGAAATTCCATGAAAATTAATTTCGTAGGTTTTTCCATCGATGGGAATTGTAATTACACGGGACCTGTTTTCTGAGATTGATTCACGCACATCAAAGCCCATTGCATCAAGAATCTTTCCAATGCTTCCTTTGTCTGAAGTTATATTTAATTTTTGCCTGGCAGATTTGTTCCAACCAATAACTTTACCTTCAGTATTAATTCTAACAATGGGATTAGGGTCTAATTCTGAAAAAGAAGCCAGAAGTTTTGCACTTTTAATCTCGAGATCCTCCTTCTCACTACGGTGCTTACGAACGAGAGGATTGTATATATACTTGATTGATACATACAGCAAAACGATTAGTATTATTAACAGAAACAGCGAGATGAAAATCGGGTTGTAAATATCGAAAAACACTTCGTAATATTTTTCAAGATCATTAGATGATTGAAATGCAGCGCAATATATCATTTGTTACTTATTCCCTCTGCTAGTAATACCCGACTTACCAATATATCTTTGTCAAAAATGTTTTTTGACGCAGTATATTTTAAGGAAAAAATAATACAGAATCTATTTTGGTTGTCAATAAATTTAGTTCGATTTGAGTCTGTAATCAGAAATCGTCCTCAACAATCCAGCCTTCGGCTTTGTCGGTTGAAATATCCGATATGAATCTTGATGGTTTTGAGAGAGTTGTTCCGGCTTCACGATCGTACATGTTCATTGGATAAGTAACAAACAAATTTTGTTTGGCCCGTGTTGAGGCGACATACATTAAACGGCGTTCTTCCTCCAGCGTGTCAATGTTTTCTGCTGATCGAACGGAAGGGAAATAACCATCGAGAGTGTGAATTATAAACACCGAATGCCATTCGAGCCCCTTTGCCGAATGGATGGTTGAAAGAGTTAAGAATTCATCTTCTTTATCTGTTGCATCCATATCAATCATACTGTCAATCACCGGTTCAATGGCCATATCGGCCAACAATGAATCAGATGATCTGTAATTTTCACTTATGTTCAATAAAATTTCAAGGTCTTTTGTTCTTTTATTAAAATCGTCATACCTGTCCTTAAAGATAGGCTGATAATAATCATATATCATTTGAATCTTTTCAGTTGGTGGTATTTTTTCTTTATGAATTTTATACAGCAGAGTAAACAGATTGCCTAAGTTCTTACTTTGAATAATATTTTTCTCCCCGGTTTTTGGCGAAGTTTCAATTGATATTCTTGCCGTTGCAAGTTCATCCAGTATTCTTTGAGCTGTTCTGGGTCCTACACCTTCGTGCAGAAGTAATATCCTGTACCAGCTTATTATATCCCTTGGATTTGAAGCAACACGTAGAAATGCGAGTACATCTTTTATATGTGCAGTTTCCACAAATTTCATCCCGCCGAATTTTTGAAAGGGTATATTTGCTTTTGCCAGTTCAATTTCCAGATCGAAAGAAAAAAATGAAGAGCGAAACAAAACGGCAATATCATTAAAAATAACACCTTCTTCGCGTAGCTCCAGGATTTTTTCAACAATAAACTTTGACTGCATATTTGAATTAGATGCAGCGACGATGGATGGAAGCGTACCGCCTTTTTTACTTGTATATAACACCTTTGTATACTTTTCAATCGCTTTGTCATAAATATGGTTTGCAAAATCCAGTACAGTTTGTACGCTTCTGTAATTCTCTTCAATTTTTATTATTTCAACATTATCAAATAGCTTTGGGAAATCCATGATATTTTTAAAATTCGCCCCACGGAACGAATAAATTGATTGTGCATCATCGCCAACGACCATAACATTACCGTTTCGCTGAACCAATCCTTTAACTATTTCAGCTTGCAAGTAATTTGTATCCTGGTATTCATCAACCATTACAAATTTAATTGTGGAAAGAAGTGCATTGACAGCGGGGGAATTACCAAATAGAAAATCTCTCAAATTAATCAACAGATCGTCATAATCGAGTAGATTATTTTTCCTTTTATATGATGTAAAAACTTTTTGTACTTCAAGTATTTTATCTATTAATGGCAGGAAATGAGGATAATCCTCAGCAATTATTTCTTCAATCCTTTTATTAGTATTAACGCTTAAACTGAAAATTTTATAAAGTGTATCTTTCTTCGGAAATCTTTTTTTGTTGTCGATAAATCCATTCTGCGACCTTATCAGGTTTATGATATCAGCGCTGTCTCCCTGATCAAGAATTGTGAATGAAGGTTCCAGGCCAATAGCTTGTGCATATTTACGTAAAGTAACATTTGCAAAAGAATGAAAAGTTCCACCCCTTATTTTTGAACATCTGTTATCAAGCAGCACAGATGCTCTTCTCATCATTTCATTTGCTGCCTTTCTTGTAAATGTAAGAAGAAGTATTGATGCTGGATCGTATCCCAGTTCGATCAATCTGGCAACTCTGTAAACAAGAGTCCTGGTTTTACCGGTTCCGGCACCGGCAATAATAAGATAAGCACCGTCAACTGATGCGACGGCCTGGTATTGAGACGGATTCAGTTCCTGCTGGTAATTAATAACAAACTTTGATTCATCAACTTTTTGCTGAACATTTTGAGCATGAATACGCGTAAGCTTATATTTCTTCGGCTTCATCTTCTCCAGGCTTTGGGTTTTCCGATTATTTCGGAGAAGATTATATATTCTTTTAATGAAGCAGGATGTTGAATCCCGTTTCTTATATTATAGACAATCTCGTTTTCAACAGCGTCCTCCTTTTCAAAACTTTCCCGATATGATGCAGCCTGTTCTTCAATTTCAGGTGTGATTCTTTTCTGTTTTTCTTCAACTGCTTTTCGTTTTTTATCCCACGGATCTATAAATGTATGTTCCGATTCAGTTTGCTTGTGGAAACTATCTTCAGGTACTGTTTTATAATCTGCCCGGTTTTGTGCTCCTCTGTAAACTTCCTTGTCGTCGTGTTTAACCGGCGGTTCCTTTTTAGGCGGTACTTCGGGCACATCAAGGCTAAAAAAACTTTCTAACTCCTTTAAAAAATCAGGCTGTTCTGTCTTTTGTTCTGTGGAAATCGGTTTAGAAGTTACCGGTTCATCCAGCTGTTTTGATTCATCCTGATGAAATTCATTCTCCGGTGGAGGTTGAACCGGTTTTTTCTTCTTGAATAATGAACTTAGAAAGCTTACTGCAATAAGAATATAAATCAGAATTTGAAAAAAATCATCCATCGTCTTTTTTCTTCTTATCTTCCGGTTGTGAAATTGAATCACGCATTTGAGTATCGGCCTGAATATTCTTCAGGTTATAATAATCCATTACACCAAGATTGCCCGATCTGAATGCTTCCGAAATAGCTTTTGGGATTTCGGCTTCAGCTTCAACTACCCGAGCTCTTTGCTTGGCAACTTCTGCAATGTTCTCTTGTTCGCTAGCGACTGCAGCTGCACGTCTTTCTTCAGCTTTTGCACGTGCAACTTTTAAATCAGCTTCAGCCTGATCCGTTTGCAGAATAGCTCCAATATTTTGTCCGATATCAACATCGGCAATATCGATTGATAGGATTTCGAATGCGGTTCCTGAATCCAGACCTTTTGCCAGCACACTTTTAGAAATTTTATCCGGGTTTTCAAGCACTTCTTTATGAGATGCACTGGATCCTATTGTTGAAACAATCCCTTCTCCAACCCTTGCCAGAACCGTAGCTTCACCAGCACCACCAACAAGCCGGTCAATATTGGTTCTTACAGTTACTCTGGCTATCGCTTTTAGCTGAATTCCATCTTTTGCTACTGCAGCAACAACGGGTGTTTCAATAACTTTTGGCAGAACTGACATCTGGACTGCTTCCAAAACATCTCTTCCCGCCAGATCGATAGCGGCAGCCCTTTCAAAGCTTAAACCCAGGTTTGCTTTATCTGCAGAAATTAATGCATTCACAACCCGTGGTACGTTTCCGCCTGCTAGAAAGTGAGCCTCAAGTTTGCCCTGCAAAACCTGTATTCCGGCCTTTGTTGCAGTAATCATTGCATTTACTATTAGCGGGGGAGATACGCGTCGTAAACGCATTCCTATTAAATCCTGGAATATTTTAATTTTTACTCCCGAAGCAATTGCTGCAATGTACAATCGAACCGGGATAAAGTATAAGAACAATATTACTAGAAAGCCTATGGCTATCATTACTATAAGTGATAATCCTGTGATTGCTTCCATTTAGTATCTCCAAAAAAATTAGTTATAAAACCTCTCTTAATATAGCTTTTATTTAGATAATTTAATGTCACATATGTGTCACCAGTGTTGAGAAAACGAGACCTTTTGTCACGGTTTTTTACAAATTGGCTGTATGTATTAATAACATCACAGAATGAACTTATTTAGGCTGTAAGTGGTTGGTATTTTAGAAGAAACAGAGAATTATTTAAGGTGGCCTTATTGGCACTTATTTTGCTAAATTGATATGTCATTTTTTTGACAAATTGTACGTTTTAATAAATTAATTACCTTTTTTTAATTAGGAAATTGCTTCTGAATTATATATATATACATCAAAAGTAACGATTTCCTGAGAGGGAGATAAAAAAAGGCCTTAAGGAAGTAATATGGACGGAAATTTTTCTGATAGATTGCAAGATGTGATAAGATTGAGTCGTGAAGAGGCTCTAAGGCTTGGTCATGATTATATTGGGACCGAACATCTTTTGCTGGGAATTATACGCGAGGGACAGGGTGTTGCGGTAAGGATTTTAAGAAATCTTGATTGCGACCTAATGAAATTAAAGAAAGCTATTGAAGATACTGTGAAAACTTCCGGGGGAACTTTAACTATCGGCAATATCCCGCTTACCAAACAAGCCGAAAAGGTTTTAAAAATAACCCAGATCGAATCAAAAATTTACAAAGCTGATGTGATTGGAACAGAGCACCTGCTTCTTTCATTACTCAGAGATGAAGATAATATTGGAACGCAGATTCTTCACCAGTTCAGCGTAACCTATGATACTGCCCGTACCGAATTGAACGATATGCTTAGCAATAAAGATCCTAAAAGCAGTTCGGGCAGACCGGTTGTAAAAGATAAGAAAACCGATAAAACGAAAACTCCTGTACTTGATAACTTCGGTCGTGATTTAACCAAACTCGCGCTTGAAGATAAACTTGATCCGGTTGTTGGCCGGGAAAAAGAGATTGAAAGAGTTGCTCAGATTTTAAGCAGACGAAAGAAGAATAACCCGGTGCTTATTGGTGAACCCGGTGTTGGCAAAACCGCAATTGCAGAAGGATTGGCACTTAAGATTGTTCAAAAGAAAGTACCGAGAACTCTTCAGGAAAAAAGAGTAGTAACTCTTGACCTTGCTGGTCTTGTTGCAGGAACAAAATACAGAGGTCAGTTTGAAGAAAGAATGAAAGCATT
>JASFSF010000186.1:0-5644 GCA_050114555.1 Ignavibacteria bacterium | reverse complement strand
TTCGTATCAATATTCAGGTCTGAATTTTTATTAACAATTTTGGCAGTATCGATTTTCACCGGAATTCTGGCAGGTACATACCCGGCACTTTTTCTTTCTTCGTTACAGCCAATCAGAATACTAAAAGAAAAATTTCAATCGACCGGAAAAGGTTCTTTACTCAGGAAAGTTCTTGTTGTTTTCCAGTTTACTCTCTCCATCATCATCATAGTTGGGACAATTGTAATGCTCAAGCAGATGCAATTTATGAGGAACAGAAATCTAGGATACGATAAGGAACAATTAGTTTATTTGCCTCTTAACACTGAAACGCAGAAATCATATTCACAACTAAAGAGAATACTCCAGGATGATCCATTAATCCTTGGTGTGACCGGAACATACCAGATGCCAACTTCAATGAGCGCAAACGCTGGTGGGGCCCAGTGGCAGGGAAAGGATCCTGAATTCAATCCTTTGATTACATACGGTGCTGTTGACTATGACTATTGTGAAACTATGAAAATACCATTGGTTGATGGGAGAACATTCTCAAGAGAATTTTCCACGGATTCTACCAACGCTGTTATAATAAATGAAGAAGTAGCAAAGCTAATGGGTGCTGAATCCGTTCTGGGCAAGGAGTTTGCGTGGGCAAATGACGGGACGATAATAGGTGTAGTGAAAAACTATCACTTTCAGCGTGTACAAAGAGCCATAGAACCGATAGCAATATACCTTTCACCTGGGGAAGTGAATTATGCGGTTATCAGACTAACGGCCGGACGAATACTGGAATCAATCGAGCACGTAAAACAAATTTGGGATAATATTTATCCTGCATATCCTTTCGAGTATAAATTTTTTGATGAAGATTTTGCCCAGATGTTTGATAAGGATGAAAGGCTGATTTCCATTTTTAGCTACGCATCATTTTTTGCAATAATGGTTGCTTGCCTTGGGCTTTTTGGCCTGGCATCGTTTATTGCTGAATTGCGAACAAAAGAAATTGGTATAAGGAAAACACTGGGTGCTTCAATCTTTGGTATTACTTTCATGTTTTCAAAAGAATTTCTTCAGTGGATAGTCATTGCAAATATTATTGCACTTCCAAGCGCTTATTTTATAATGAACGGGCTTCTTGAAGATTATGCATACAGGACATCACTGAGCATGTGGATATTTGTTTTTACATTCATTCTATCTCTTTTCATTGCGCTTATAACGATAAGCTATCAAACGATAAATGCTGCGCGAGCTAACCCGGTTGATAGTCTCAAGAATGAATAATTGATAATTCTAAAATAAGAGAAATTAAATAGGAGCATACAATGCTTAAAAGTTATTTTAAGATTGCTATCCGAAATCTAAAAAGACAATTGTTTTTCTCGGTATTAAATGTCACAGGTCTTGCAGTGGGTATTGCTTGTGCTATTTTAATTGTGCTATTTATTGCAGATGAACTCAGTTATGATCGCTACCATAGTAAAGCTGACAGAATATACCGGGTAAATGTATCTGCCAAATTCGGGGGTAAGGACATTGAAGGTACCTGGCACCCTGCTCCTTTTGCACGAACCCTGATGGAGGAATTTCCTGAGGTTGAAAGTGCTACCAGGATAAGATTTATTGGAAATTTTATGATACGCTATGGAGATAAAAACCTTAAGGAAGAAAGATTTGTTTATACAGATACTGAAACTTTTGAAATATTTTCATTTCCATTTATTAAAGGTGATCCAAAAACTTGCCTGGATGAACCATATACCCTGGTGATGACTGAAACTCTTGCCAAAAAATATTTCGGGGATGAAGATCCTATTGGAAAAATTGTAATTGTTGATAATGAGACTGAATATATGGTGACGGGGATTATTGAGGAAATTCCTAAGAATTCCCATTTCCATTTCGATATTTTTGCATCACTTGAAAGTATGGAGGACAGCAGAAATCAGATCTGGTTAAATCAAAATTACCCTACATATTTGTCACTTGTTGAAGGGACAAAACCCGAAGACCTGGAAGCGAAATTTCCTCCATTGCTGGAAAAATATTTTGGTCCTCAGTTAATTCAATACATGGGCTTTTCCATTGAAGACTTCTTTAATCAGGGTAACAAATACAATTTGTATCTTCAACCAATTACGGATATTCACCTTTATTCTGATATAGGCGGCGAACTCGGTGTTAATAGTGATATAAAATATATCTATATTTTTGCTTCTATAGGTATCTTCATACTAATTATAGCGTGCATCAATTTCATGAATTTATCTACTGCACGCTCTTCAGGTAGAGCAAAAGAGGTAGGGATTAGAAAAGTACTTGGATCATTCAGAAAACAATTGATTAACCAGTTCCTAACTGAAGCAATGATCATAAGTACAATTGCACTCATTTTAGCGCTTGTGATTATGTCCTTGACCCTTCCATTTGTAAATAATTTAGCGCTAAAAGATTTGGAAATGACGACTATTACAAGTGTGCCTATGCTTTCAGCAATAATAATCATTACCATATTAATTGGATTACTAGCAGGTAGTTACCCGGCATTTTTTATTTCCTCCTTCAAGCCGGTTGATGTATTGAAAAGTAAACTGATGGTTGGATCAAAAAGTAGTTTTCTCCGGAGCGTTCTTGTAGTACTCCAGTTCACTACATCAATAATACTCATTGTTGGAGCATTTGTGGTGTATGAGCAACTTCAATTTATTCAAAATAAAAAACTTGGTTTCGACAGAGAAAATGTAATAATAATTGAAGATACCTGGCTGATGGAACAGCAGGTTTTTTCATTCAAGGAGGTATTGAAACAACATCCCGATATTAAAAGCGTTTCAGTTTCAGGTTATCTCCCTACACCTTCTGACAGAACAAACAATATGATGTTCAAGAAAGGTGAGGTAATGACAGAAAAGACCACTACTGTAAGTACCTGGCGGGTTGACGTTGATTATGTTAAAACTATGGGGATGGAAATTTTGCAAGGAAGAGATTTCTCCGATGAATTTGCCTCCGATTCCGCGGCTATAATTATAAATGAAGCAGTTGTAAAACAATTTGAGCTGGGTGAAAATCCGGTCGGGATGCTGTTAGGTGATTACTCTGGTAGTAACAATTCAGCTGTTTACTACAATATTATTGGGGTGGTTACAGATTTTCACTTTGAATCGCTCAGACAAGATATTGATCCTGCTGTTCTTAGATTGCAGCCAGACTGGAGTAAAACTTCGGTAAGAATAAGCTCGAATAACATTCCCGCACTACTCGATTTCATAGAGGAAAAATGGGATGAATTTGCTCCCGGTAATCCATTCGACTATTCATTTATGGATTCTGATTTTGATAAAGTTTATAAAGCCGAAATGAGGTTAGGGCAAATATTTAGCGTCTTTGCTATGCTGGCAATCTTTATCGGATGTCTTGGCCTGTTTGGCCTAGCAGCTTTTACTTCAGAGCAAAGAACAAAGGAAATAGGGATACGCAAAACTCTCGGTGCATCTGTAAACGGAATCGTCTTTTTGTTATCCCGGGAATTTGGCAAGCTTGTATTAATTTCTTTCATCGTTTCGGCGCCCATAGCTTACTATGTAATGAACATCTGGTTAGCTGATTTTGCATACAGAATAAATCTTACATTATCAATCTTCATCTTTGCTGGATTTATAGCTTTTTTAATTGCTCTGCTAACGGTTAGTTATCAAGCTATTAAAGCAGCTTTAGCTAATCCTGTTGATAGTTTAAGGAATGAATAAAGAGGGATTTGTCATGTTCATCAACTATATAAAAATGATCATTAGGAATATTTGGGGGAACAAGGGATATGCTCTGATTACTACCCTTGGATTATCTATCGGTATAACTGCTTTTATACTGATCTCATTTTATGTGAATTATGAACTTAGTTATGATACATACAATGAGAATTATGACAACATTTACCGCGTTGCAACAAAGTTTGTAGGCCATACCCATGCCGGAGTTGATAAGCTGGCAGTCGTTCGAAGTGCTACAGGACCAGCTATGGTAAGTGAAATGCCGGAAGTCATTTCGTGTTTCAGGATAAGAAGGTTAACTGATAAATTTTTAGTTGTGGACCACACTAAGTACAGTGAACCAATCTTATATTATTCTGACCCACAAATATTTGATATTCTTTCTCTTAAAGTTAAATATGGAAGTTTTCAAAATGCATTAAAGGATCCGAACTCAATTGTTATCTCTGAGAAAGCAGCAAAAAAATATTTTGGTAATATAAATCCTGTAGGCAAAACAATCTCATATGGTGGAGAAGATGATTTTTATGTGACTGCGGTAATGGAAGATATGCCAATAAATTCGCATTTCAGAACTGATGTGTTTCTACCAATGATCTATTATGCTAAGAAGTTTGATGTTGATTTATCCTCCTGGTTTGAATCATCCTGCTGGACATATATTCTTACAGACGGGACAACCAGTATTGAAGGAATGAATAAAAAATTAGCGGAAATTGCACCCAAAGAATTACTTGAAGGACATCATGGACATAGCAGATCAATGTTCGTTCAAAAACTAGGAGATATACACGTCAAATCACATGCTGATTATGAATTGGAAGCGAATAATGACATTAATACAATATACCTTTTTGCGCTAATCGGATTATTAATCCTATTGATTGGCGGGCTTAATTATGTAAATCTCACAACGGCACGATCCATAAAGAGGGCGAAGGAAGTAGGAATTCGTAAAACTTTTGGAGCAGGGAAGAAAAATATTATTAAACAGTTCTTGTTTGAATCTATATCCGTGGCATTTCTGAGTTTGTTTATTGCAGTACTAATTTTAGTATTAGTATTACCATATTTTAATTCTTATGTAGAAAGAGAATTCACTTTCTCACAATTTTTAACTCCTACTTTTATAGCTTATACTTTTGCTGCTATTTTGATCATAGGCTTCCTTGCCGGTAGTTTTCCGGCATTCATAATTTCATCTTTCAAACCGGTAAGCATATTTAGTAATAAATTTGAACAGGGTAATAAAGGTTTCGCAACCCGAAATATTTTTATCCTTCTTCAATTTTCCATTGCGATAATTCTTATTATCTGCACAGTAGTGATTGAGAATCAACTTAGTTTAATTTCATCAATGAATATGGGTTATTCGAGAGATCAAATAGTAAATATTGAAGTTAAATCTGACAAGGTTTGGGATAAACTAGACGTAATAAAAAATGAATTAAAGAAAAATCACAATGTTTTAATGGTTTCATCTTCAACTTATTTACCGAATGAAATTTTGGATCAAACAGCTTTCAGATGGCCCGGGAAAGATGAGGATATTGAAATCAGAACATATACAACTAATGCAGATTATAACTGGGTTGATTTGTTTGGTATAGAAATTATCGAAGGAAGAAATTTTTCACGTAATCATTTAAGCGATGCATCGGGTGCTTTTTTACTAAATGAAACTGCAGTTAAGTCATTGAACTGGGATAACGTAGTTGGGAGAGAATTAATTCATTGGACAGGCAAACAAGGAAAGATTGTTGGAGTAATGAAGGATTTTAATTTGCATACAATTCATCGTGAAATTGAACCTTTATATGTATTCTACGAACCTACGGAAAGGCATTACTATCTTTCCGTGAAAATATCCGGGAATAATATTCCCAGAA
>JASFSF010000185.1:0-5649 GCA_050114555.1 Ignavibacteria bacterium | reverse complement strand
AGGATCGAACCTTACACTGAATGAAGGATCTTCTTCATGGAGTGTATGCAGACCGGAAGCTATTTTATCCTCATCCCCTTTTGCCTTTGGTACAATTGCACCACGAATAACCGGATCGGGGAACTGTGTGGGTGTAATCTGGACAGAGAAGTTTTTAGATGCCAGAGTATTGTTTGTATGAGTATCCTTAAGTTTAACAACCGACCCAATATCGCCTGCAACAATTTTTGTTACATCTTTCCGATGATGACCATTCAATATCGAAATCTGATTAATTCGTTCGGTTTTACTATTACTAACATTTATTAAATCCATTCCCGTATTAATTGTTCCTGAATAAACTTTGAATAAGGACATCTCGCCAACATGTTCTTCAGAAATAATCTTAAATACGAACAGGACCGGCTCACCATTGTTATCGGGTTTAACCATAACCTTTTCATCTTTACCAGCGAGTGTTGCTTCTACACCGTCAGTATCAGCAGGTGATGGAAAATATGCAGAAACAAAATCCAGAAAATTATTCACTCCAACTCCTTTAATGCCGGACATTGCAAACACAGGCACTAAAGAACCTGAAATTATTGCATTTTTTAATCCCAGTTCAAGATCTTCGTCCGAAAGACTTCCCTCGTCAAAATATTTATTCATTAATTCTTCGGATGTTTCTGCAACTTTTTCAATTAATTCAGTCCGGTAATTTTCTGCTATTTCCTTCAGCTCACCCGGTATATCACCTTCACTTATTTTTTTAGTTCCTGCATCACCATAAGTAAACGCTTTCATTTTAACCACATCAACAACAGTGTTAAAATTTATTCCTTCGGCTGCTGGAAATGTTACAATAGTAGCATTTGAAGAAATTCTCTCTTTTGTTTTATCAAAAGTCTCTTCAAAAGTCGAATGTTCATTATCCACTTTATTTATTATGATACTCGCAGGAAGTTTATACTCTTTTATTATACCCGAGGCAACTTCGGTCCCCACTTCAATTCCTTCTGCAGATTTAACCAGTATAACTGCAGTTTCAGCAACTTTTAATGCACTTTTTACATCACCTGTAAAATCGGAATAACCGGGCGTATCCAGAAGATTTATCTTACAATTATTCCAATCGATGTGCATTAATCCTGTTGATATAGATATCTGTTTTTCAATTTCATTTGGAGAGTAATCGGATATTGTGTTTCCCTCTTCTATCTTCCCAATTCTTGTTGTTTCTCTGGCAGTGTATAAAACTAATTCCGATAAAGAAGTTTTACCACTGCCACCGTGGCCTACAAACGCAATATTTCTAATTGATTCGGTACTATATTCTTTCAAGGGATTCCTCCTGGCAAACTATAGGTGAGTAAATATTTTTTAACTTCTCTTATTTTTTATTTGATTTAAAAAGGTTGTGATACCATTACTTATTGCAGTAATTTCATTTATTAATGAAGTAACCGGACCTTCAATACTACCTCGGACTTTTTCTTCAAAATTAAGAATCGTATCAACTCTATCTTTAATGCTTGTAACAACAGATTTGGACATATCAATTTGCCCTCGTGCACTACCTGTAATTTCATTAAGATTATTTGATAATTCTGTGGTAGAATTGATAAGTGGTTGGATTCTTTCAGAAAGATCGTTTATATCCGCCTGTATTGCCTTAACCGATTTTGAAATTTTCCAGATGTAATAGATTAGAGCAATACAAAGTGCTGAAGCAACTATAATTAAGACAGCAAGAAGATAATCGATTAAGTTCAATTCTATGATTTCTTGGTTTCTTTATAAGCATCAACACCTGCTTTAACAGCAGTCTTAATCTGACTGGTTTTTTCATCTACCTTACCTTTACCTGTTTTAACCAGTTCATCCGTCTTCGAACGTGCATCCGATAAAACTTTTTCGGCATCTTTTAAAAGTTCGTCAGATTTATTTTTGGCATCCTTTATTATCTTCTCGGACCTCTTTTTGCCTTCGTTGATTAAATCGATCGCTTTGTCTTTTGCTTCGGCAAGATATTTTTCAGCTTCATCAAGATAATCATCTTTCTTTGACCTGATTTCTTCACGAAGCTCTCTGCCGGGTTTTGGTGCATATAACAGGGCTAATGCAGCTCCTAAAGCGCCGCCTGTTAAAAAACCAATAATAACACCTTTTCCGAAATGATTTTCCTGTGCCATATCCAAGCTCCTTTAACTCATTTTTTCGAGGGTAAAATATACCAATAGGGTTAAATA
Source organism: Ignavibacteria bacterium (assembly GCA_050114555.1). Lineage (GTDB taxonomy): Bacteria > Bacteroidota > Ignavibacteria > Ignavibacteriales > Ignavibacteriaceae > BMS3ABIN03. The sequence continues at coordinate 3,418 of JASFSF010000185.1, read as the reverse complement.
GAATCAAGAAAACAGCCTTTTCCAGACATTTTCAATTCAAAGAATTCCCACGCAATTGTAAGATTACAAATAACATTGTTTGCCAATAGAAAAAACCTTCAAATCTATCATAATTTAATCGTTGATATCAAGTTTATTCAAAATACTTGCAACAGAAGTTCGTATTGCTGATTTTCAAATAAAGATTAAAAGTTAAGCGCTCTTGTATTTAATTTACTAAGAATCGTTAATTGTATCGAAAGTGATTTTTCCGAACCGTTTTTGATAAAATGAAATGCTGATTATCCCAACAATTACTGCAAACCAGAGAGTAACTACTCTGACAATAAATGTTGTGGTTACAGCAATACCGTTCGCAATTCCTTTTTTAATCAAAAGAACCGTTAACGAACCTTCGGTTACACCTAATCCACCCGGTAACATTGATACGGCTCCAACAATTGTTGCAAAAGCATAACTGAATGAAGCCCAGAAAATACCAAAATCAATATTGAAACTGGACAGAATCAAATAATAGCTCAGGCATTCAAATCCCCAGGATATTAAACTGACCAATGTCATAAATAATAACGGTATTGGTTTTAACAGCTTGTAAGAACTTTCATATGCGTTGTGAAGGTTGGTAATATATTTTTTCAGGAAAGATACTTTTTCTAATAAATTAAGAAACGATAGCGATAATTTTTTATTTGATATGAAAAGTATCAGGATAATAAAGAATGCAGTAACTGCAAGCGATAATTCAAGTCCGTGATCAAATGCATAAGCACCAATTATTGCTATAAGCAGTAGTGAGAGAAAATCGGTCACCCTCTCTGCAAACACTACCGGTGCCGTCTTGCTTATCGGATCTTTTGTAATTTCCTTTACAAGATACGCTTTGAGTAATTCGCCAATTTTTCCGGGAGTAACACTCATTATTAATCCGGAGGTGAAAATGGAAAGAGAATCGTATTTTTTAATATTAATTTTAATTACAGAGAGGTAATAATCCCATTTAATAAATCGGACCAAATAATTTAGGAGAGAAAGCACTAATAGAAGCGGTAAAATAAACCAGTTAAACCTTGTAAATGCATTTAAGACCTGATCAAAATCAGCATAGATTGTAAAAGTTAAGTATATAATCCCCGCAGCAATAAGAGATATGAGAACTTTCTTTTTTAATTTCTTAAACAATTTACTTCATTTTCAATAATGATTGGTAAACCTTTGTAAGTGGTAAACCAACTACGTTATAATAACAGCCTGTAATTTTTTTTATGAATACAGCTCCAAAATCATCCTGAATTCCATAAGCCCCCGCTTTGTCTAACGGGCTGCCGGTTTTTATATAATCGTCAATCTCTTTATCCGATAAATTTCTAAACTCCACCAATGTTTTTTCATAGTCGGTGATTGATTTATCTCTGATTGTATTATAGATAGAAAAACCTGTATATACCGTATGCACTTTGCCGCTTAATTTCCTTAGAATTCTTTTTGCATCTGCTTTATTTTTTGGTTTACCAATTTGTTTTCCATTAAGCACTACAATTGTATCTGCTGTAATTATTATGCCTTGATCAACAAGTTGCCTGGCTTTATCCATCTTTTCCTTAGATAACCGCTTAACAGACAGGTACGGTTTTTCATTCTTTTTAATCACTTCGTTAATATCAACTGAAAAGCATTTAAATTCTAAATTAAGCTGCTTTAGTAATTTTCGTCTTCTTGGTGATTTAGAGGCAAGATAGATTTGAGGATAGGAATTAATCATTAATTAATCCTATTTCGGTCCCTGGATAATAGTGTTCTAAAATTTGTGTATAACCAATACCACTCCTCGATTGACCTATAGCCCCCCATTGGCAAAGCCCGACTCCATGCCCAAAACCTTTGCCTTTAAATATTATGTTTCCGTTTGATTTTCTTTCCATGGTAAACATTGTACTCCAAAGCGGAATATTCCTATCAGGAATTATTAATACTGAGCGAATTTCATTGCCATAGATATGAACTGCCTTACTGCCATTAATACCATTTAAATTTATTTCAAGATCATTAACACGTCCGGATTCGAAGTAACTATTTATTTTTATATCAGTCAGTGTATTATTGTTTGTATTAATCGATCCGGCTCTATACAATCTGCTAATAATTTCTTTTTCTGTAAATTCTTCTTCCCAGGAAAAACGTGGGGAGATTTTGCAATAAGGATCATTACCATCGGTAACGGAAGTGAGGTATGGTGTATGAGACATAGGGAATACATTCTCAACATTCTCAGTTACTCCGCCACAGGTTGAATGATAATATACTCTGGCTGGTTCACCATCATAAAATAAAATCATATTCGATGTTTGTTCGACGGCTTTGCTTGTTATTAATTCCTCCGCTGTGTGACCTCCATAAACCTGGTCTCTCGTATCGGAAAATATATCAAATAAGATGTTCCCCTCACCCCTCTTTGATATTGCATATGTTCTTGCACTTATAGTAAAAGCTTTCAGAGCTTCAAAGTTTTCCATTCCAATACCGAGAGGCATTTCTGTTGCTATAACACCCTTTAAATAATTTTCCAGATCAACAAAGTTTATAACATCAATAAATTTACCGAAATCAACAATTCTAAGACTGCCGCGGAATGACTTATTATTATATGCAATTACCTGTCCATCTATCGGAGTTAACTGAAAATATTTTCCGTAAAAATTTTTCCGCCCAATCTTCACACTCAAAAGGTTTGATGTTATGCTGAAATTTATATTATTTCCCTGGTTGATCTCAGCAATTTTTTTATTTTCATTAAGAAGAGCAACTTTATTCCGGATAATCAAATTAATGGAAGATGGTTTCTCATCAAGCAATACTCTTATGTTATTGGTTGCCGGTTTGAATTCTTCAATTAAAAACTTTTCCTCAGATGTAAATCTTTCAGAGCTTGAACAGTTTGTTAAAAGCATTGTAGTTGAGAATAAAAGCAGTAAGAGATACCGCGAACGGAAAAAATTTATAAAAATGCTAAATCTTAATTTAGTTTGAATTTTGTGATTAGGTTCGGAGGAGGAAAAATGATTTCTTCGCAATAGCTTCTACTACCTGAACATAGCCTTAATACTACCCCAGGTTCTTTTTACACCTGATACATTATGCGAAACTGTTACCTCTGACGAATATGATTCAGTTCCATCATTTTCCATAATTTTTAATCTATATATAAATACCAAATCATTTGGTTTATATGCAGATTCATCGAGATAAGTATAAATTGAGTTATCACCTTTCGGTACAATTGTAGTTATTTCTGTGTAAGGACTATTAATATTTTTTCTCTGAATAATAAAATTCTGAAGATTAACTTCTTCTGAAGTTTTCCATTCAAGTCGAACATCCTCACCATCACTTCTAACGTGGAAATAATCCAGGAATGCACCCG
>JASFSF010000184.1:0-5657 GCA_050114555.1 Ignavibacteria bacterium | reverse complement strand
AAACCAATCTGGCAGCATCATCAGGAACAAAAGAATAATTCAAAGTTTGAGTTCATTCAAATTGGTTTGAAATGGCCTAGGGATACATTGTATAAAAACATTAATGAACGTGTTGATCGGATGATTAATGATGGATTTGTGAATGAAATTCAATCAATATTGAATGATGGTTATGATAAAAATCTAAACTCATTAAATACAGTTGGATATAAAGAAATAATATCTCATCTCGAAGATGAAATTACTCTCGAAAGGGCAATCGAGTTAATTAAAAGAAACACCCGGCATTATGCAAAAAGACAACTTACCTGGTTTAATGCAGATGATAGAATTAAATGGTATAGCGTTTCTTCAAAAGCCGAACTTTACGAATTAATACCCAGTCTAATCTCCATTTTCTAATATCTTCTATTTATAGAAAACAATAAATTCGATATATTTTCAAAGGTAAAAATTAAGTTTTAGTACTCTATTACGACGAGATTTTCATTCCTCGTTTTACAGTTAAAATCTTAATTATTAAATCCAATATTGTCCAACTATCAGGGAAAAAACTATGAGTGTAAAAAGTGGAATAATTGGATACGGTTCCTACCTTCCGCATTATCGCATCAAGGTTGAAGACATTGCAAACGAGTGGGGCTCTGATCCGGAAGCGATCAAGAGAGGTTTGCAGCTTTTTGAAAAGACGGTTCCGGGTTTAGATGAAGATACTATTACCATTTCTGTAGAAGCCGCACGTAATGCAATAAAACGTGCACAGATTGATCCAAAGGAAATTGGGGCTGTGTATATAGGATCTGAATCTCATCCTTATGCTGTTAAACCCAGCGCTACAATTCTGATTGATGCTTTAGGAATTGGACCGGATGTCCATGTTGCCAGTTACGAATTTGCCTGTAAGGCAGGTACCGAAGCTATGTTTGTTGCAAACAGCCTGGTTAAAGCAGGCGAAGTTAAGTATGCGCTAGGTATAGGTGCAGATACTTCTCAAGGAGCACCCGGGGATGCTCTCGAGTATTCGGCATCGGCTGGCGGAGCAGCTTTTATTATGGGAAAAGAAAATGTAGTTGCTGAGATTTTGTATACGAATTCGTATACATCGGACACACCGGATTTCTGGCGTAGAGAACATGAGTTTTATCCACGCCATGCCGGAAGATTTACAGGTGAACCGGCGTACTTTAAACATGTTGTCGGTGCCGGGAAATTATTGCTTGAAAAATCCGGAATGAAACCGGAAGATTTCAAATATTCAATTTTCCATATGCCGAATGGTAAATTCCCGCAGGTTGCTGCAAAGAAATTAGGATTCACTAAAGAACAGATGAAAGTAGGATGGATAGCTCCCTGGATGGGAAATACTTATTCCGGTTCATCTCCGACAGCATTGGCAGCAGTACTTGATGTAGCACAACCCGGCGATATGATATTTATGGTATCGTTTGGTTCAGGTGCAGGAAGTGACGGCTTCATATATAAAGTAACTGATAAAATTAAAGATGTTCAGGATAGAGCTCCGAAATTGAGAGATTATCTTGATAATAAAAAAACCTATCTGGATTATGGCCAATATGCGAAATTCAGAGAAAAAATTATTCTTAACCAGTAGGGAGGAATTTGATTATGAAAGAAGTTGCCGTAATTGGATTTGGAATGACACAGTTTGGGGAGTTATGGAATATGTCTATAAAAGATATATTCGTAGAAGCAGCACTAAAAGCAATTGATAATGCAGGCGTCGATCATATCGATTCTATGTATGTAGGTGCTATGTCCGGCGGTTTGTTTGTTGGGCAGGAACATCTTGGTGCTGTGATGGCTGATTACCTTGGAATGGCACCTGTTCCGGCTACACGAGTTGAATCTGCCTGTGCTTCGGGAGGAATGTCATTCAGACAGGCATATCTCGATGTTGCATCCGGAAACTGTGAAATTGTTCTTGCCGGTGGTGTTGAAAAAATGAATGATGGTGCTGATGTTACAGCAGCACTTGCTACAGCAGCAGACCAGGAATATGAAGTTTATAACGGCGTAACATTCCCTGGTCTTTATGCAATGATTGCACATGCACATATGCATGAATTCAAAACTACAAGTGAGCAGCTTGCAGCGGTTGCTGTTAAAAATCACCTTAACGGTTCGAATAATCCTAATGCACAATTCCGCAGTAAGATTAGCATCGATACTGTTTTGAATTCCACAATGGTTGCTGATCCTTTGCATTTACTTGATTGCTCACCAGTTACCGACGGAGGAGCAGCAGTTATTCTTTGTTCGATGGATATCGCAAAGAAGTTTACAAAGAATCCTGTTAAAGTAATTGCATCTACTCAGGCTTCGGATACAATATCTCTTTATGCAAGAAATAGTTTTACAACTCTGAATTCAGTTGTTAGTGCTGCTGAGAAAGCTTACAAAAAAGCTAACCTTAAACCAAAAGATATCGATCTTTGTGAAGTGCACGACTGTTTTACTATTTCTGAAATAGTTGTGAGTGAAAATCTTGGTTTCTTTGAAAAAGGTTGCGGCGGTCCTGCAGTTGAAGAAGGTAAAACTTCGATTGAATCCGGAGATATACCGATTAACACAAGCGGTGGATTAAAATCGAAAGGGCATCCTGTTGGTGCAACTGGTATTGCACAAATATGTGAATTGTACGAGCAGCTAACCGGACAGGCTGGAAAGAGACAGGTTAAAGATGCACGAATAGGTATGGCTCAAAACATGGGTGGTTCAGGAGCAAGTTGTACAATTAATATTCTGGAGGCATTATGATCAGTCCAAGATATGTTAGAGAAGTACCACAGCGTTATCGTCTTGAAGCATCAAAATGTAAAAGCTGCGGTAAGGTTAACTTTCCTCCGCGTTTGGTTTGCCCTGAATGCAAATCACGTGAGTTTGAAACAATAAAGATCAGTGATGAGGGAAAAATATTAACCTATACTGTAATACGTGTTGGGTCCGATGTTTTCTCACGCGAAACGCCGTACGCAATTGCAATTATTGAAACGAATGATAACGTAAAGCTAATGGCAATGGTTGCAGATACAAAGGTGGAAGATGTTAAGATAGGAAGTAAGGTTAAACTTGTCTTCCGTAAAATTCAGGATGAGGGTGTTTCGGGGCTGCATTGCTATGGTTATAAAGCGATAGTAGTTTAGTTTCATTTCTAATATTATAAAAGCTGCCACGGACTATTCCGTGGCAGCAATATATTATAAATATTGGGTTTACGACAAATGACTGCAGTAAAAATCAAAATAGTATATACACTATTTTTCTTCACAACATTGTTCATTGCTTGTAAAACTAATTCGCTGGTAATCCCGGATTTACAAGGGAAAATACTATGTCTGGAAGATTTGGATGGAAAGCACGGTAGACTCGATGGTAACTTTTGTGATATTGTAGCCTATGACATTAAAAATGGAAGTAGATACGTAATAACGGATGACAATTATTATGATGATCATCCAAGCTATTCTAAACAATTAAACACAATTTTCTTCGAGTCTAAAAGAATTGGAGCACACGTCTTTACTGGTCTTACTAGTGCGAGCAATATTTTCTCTTTGAATTTGGGTACGAAAACGATTGAATTAGTTGACAACGATTCACTAAAAACCAGATACAAATATCTTATACGTGATGATAATGACCATCCGGTCTTAAACCACAGTGGTAATAAACTAGCATTCATGAATTATTCTCCTAATGGAATTGGATATTCGAGACTGTTAGTCAATGACCTTGAAAAAGATACAGTTTATTTAATAACTGATTCACTGGATTTTGTAGTTTATTATACCTGGTCCTCAAGCGATAGTCTAATCATTTTCACGGAAACTTGGAAGAACATTGTTAAGGATCGAAGAAATTTCATTGCTACAATCAATCTTGCTACAAAAGAGAAATTGATAATTGTTGATTATGAAAACTCAAATAAAACTCTTGGTGATTGCCTCGGAAGTCGATTGGTTTATATTGAGGAAGTAGTACCAAGTGGAAGAAAAAACCTGATGATTATAGACTTGATAACGTTTGAATTATGGGAGATTACGGATTTAGATATATTTGGATTTGATGCAATACGGGAACCTGTATTTTATGATAAATTAAATGTTTTTTTAATTTGCAGTAATTATATTTCTCCCGATAAATTTGATGAAGATATTTATTTATTGCATTTACAAACTCTGGAATTGAAACAGATAACCTTTACACACTATATTAAGGCAGAACTTTCTTATATAAGATAAATTCAGAGAATCGATATTACTATCTAGTGCAATTATTCAATTATTGGTGCACCGGCTCTTACCAATGACCGTTCAATTCGATTCATATCATTCATCAAATCGTCAAACTCTGCTTTCATTTCAGAAAATTCACTGTTTGCTATTTCCAGACTTTTTCTATGCGTTTGAGTCGGACCGTAAGTGGAGTTCCTCGTCCCATTGAAAATGCGTCCAATACGTCTTAGTATTGTTGGCGGATAGTGTTCACCAATTTCCTCTTTTGAATGGTTACCATTCAGCTTTTCATCGAGTTCAAATAATTTTTGTTTTAAATCGTGAATTTCTGTATTAAGGTTCCCGGGAGGGGAAGTAGATCTTGAGAAAGCAATATTAAATGCATCAGCTTTTTTCAGTGCGTTTTTCAGAGAGAGTGTAAATGCAGAAACTGATTTATGTAAGTCTGCAATTTCTTTCCAGAACTTTGCTGTTTCTTCAGGAGTGGAACCTTCCAAACTACCATCGTATAATTGTACCACGTTAAACTTTTCAGGACCTGACAGAAGTGTAGTTGTCCCATCAACTTGTTTTGATAGAGTAACTGTATATGTTCCCGGTGCTACCATTACTCCAGATGGTATTTCATCTTTTAGTTCTTCTTTCAAATCTATTGCAGTTAAAGAGGCATACCTTAAATCCCATGCAACACGATGAAATCCTTTTTCAATCGGTCCCTCAACTTTCCTTATAACATTTCCATCTTCATCACTCACAGTTAACCAGATTCTAGGTCCTTCTTCACGCCTCTCAGTTTCAACTTCATTCCATCCAGGAAATGTAACATTCTTATTTTGTTCAATTAATTCCTTTTCTTTTTCCTGCCTTATCTCTTTTTTTGATTTCAGATCTTCTTTTAAGTAATAAGTGAAGACAGCCCCAAACGGTGGATTAGGTGCGGTAAAATATCCGGCACCCTGCGAACCTTTCTCTTCATAACTGATAACAGGTCTTGGCATATACCATAAGGCGTCTTTTACGGAAAATAAACTTGCTTCCTGTCGTAATTTATCAACAGAAACATCTCTCAACACACTGTAATCATCAAGAACATAAAAGCTTCTACCGAATGATGCAGCAATAAGATCATTTTCTCTTCTTTGAATTGCGAGGTCGCGAACAGAGATTGTTGGCAATCCTCCTTCAAACTTTATCCAGTTAATCCCAGCATCGATAGTGAAATAAATTCCAAATTCCGCTCCTAAAAATAAAAGTTTTGGATTCATGTGATCCTGAACTATTCTCCATAAGATTTGCCTATCGGGAAGATTATTTTTAATTGATTTCCAGGATTTACCGAGATCTGTTGTTTTAAATAAATATGGATTGAAATCACCGTACTTATGATTATCCATAACAACA
>JASFSF010000183.1:0-5660 GCA_050114555.1 Ignavibacteria bacterium | reverse complement strand
CACTTATAAATGATTTCTTTTTCCCCTGCCATTTCTCCTGAAACATTTCCACGGTTAGATCGTGTATATCAATTACAAGCTGAACTCCTAAAAGTTTTTGAACAATTGCTGAGAAAATTAAATGATCCGGCATATTATGGATTTGAATCACCCTATATTTTCTTTTTACATGCAGAAACTGGATTTTTATAAAAGCCATCATAAAAAACAGAGAAGAATAATAAATCCATTTTACAATACTATCCTGTCTCGGTGCGTTAATTATACGATATGCCGTCACTTTGCTAAACTTTTCCACTTTCTTTTGAGCGCCCGATGGCCTGCATAAAATATCAACTTCAAATCCCGCCTTTTCAAGAGCTTCTGCCTGCCTTCTAATTCTAGGATCACCAGGATAAGAAGCCTGGGCTATCATACATATAATTTTATTGGTTGATTTCGACATAGGTGGTTTATGATATCAATGATTTATAGTGCAAAGCTGCATTCTCCTTACTAAAGTTTTGGTCAAGATAAGCGGCAAGCTCTTTGGGCAGCGGATTCCAATACAAGTCATTGTACTTTGTTTTAATATACTGTAAGAAATCTGAATATTCGTCCTGGGAAAACTCTTCCAGGTTATTTGCCTTTGTTGAAAAATTAATATAATCAGGATGTACATTAAGAAGTGTCATACCATTTTTTTCAACTATCCAGTCCAGTTTCTTTTTCCAAATTTCATTATTCTTTTTCATTAAAACGAATAATGTAAAATCTTGTACAAGTGTGTATGGAAATTCCCAATAACCTGTTGTGTCATTTTCATCACCTACCCAGAATGGGAATATAGTTTTCATACCATCAGATTGAGGTTCAAAGGGATCTGTATCAAAGGTTGAAAGATCATATGTTATATTTAACTTTTGAATCCAATCTAAATGATGATGCATGGCAGGGGCCCTGAATCCAATGGCAGTCCATTCCTCTATATATTTATTAATTTTCCTTCCTCTCCCGGTAAATACACTTTCGCTATTGAAAAGTTTTCCGTCGTGGTTTAATCCATGTACCCCAACTTCAAAACCATTAGATGCTAATTCATGCCGCAAAGCTTCTGAAACAGTATATCTCTCCGGCACAAAATTAAACGAAGAACAGAATCCTAACTTTTTTTCCAGTTCCATAAGCTGTATGCATCTATCGTGTCCTATCTGGCTTTCCACATCGTGCGTAAGCACAACAGCAAATTTCTTGTTATCTGGCCAACCTGGCCAGCCATCAGGTTTTTGACCGGCACTTTCCAGTATTGGCCATACATCTTTATATTTTACCCTTTGTCTCTCAACAAGTTTACGACGCAGAAATATCTGAAATGATCTGGGAATGACCGGTTTTAATATGTAAAACAATTTTTTCAAATATATGCGACTTTCTATAACCGATTATAAATCATTTCACCAATTCTGGCTGTTATAAATAAGGGTAGTTTATTCCAAATTTTTCCCTTGATGCCAGTAACCACCTCCGAATCAAATTCTTCCTCCTCTAGCTGAGTAGATTTGGGATAATAATAGTGATACATATTATGTTTCACTGTATCCCATTTTTTCTTATAAGTAGCTAATCCTATATTACCTTTGGATACTTCCCCAAAGTCATAATATTTGAAACCATTTCTCTGAGCATCGAGTATAGCATACCAATGTAGCAAATCATTGGGACGTAATTCAATATGTTTACGAATGCGACTACTACCACTGAAAGCATGTGTCACAGTTTTATTATAAAACAATAGTATGCTTCCGGCTATTATTGTCTTTTCGGCTTTTTCTTCTACTTCGGCTACTTGTAGTTGCATCAATCCTTTGGGTCTTAAAATCTCCCATAAATTTTTAAAGAAACCAAATGAACGGGCAGGCGTTACATGAATTCGCATTGTATCCAAATAAAGAGGATACCATTTCTTCAAATCATCTTCTGATTGTGCAATTCTTTGATAAACTTTGTTTTGCTCTGCTTTATTTACTGCCCACTTAATTTTAGCATGATTTTTTGATTTCCCGTAGCGTATTTCATTTGGATATTCAGGAATATCCTTAATATAAATCTCACGCCAGAAGTATTTATAAAGAACATCAAATTCTTTATATAAATCTGGATCAAAAGATTTTATCTGTAATAAATAATCGGATTTGCTCGAAACAATATCAATTGCTTTTTTAATAAGCAAATTAGTTGCTTTACTGCTCGAAGTTAGTGGGCCACCGACGGGAGTTCTTGGTAACGATGAAAGGCGTTTTGTACCGGGTATACCGCCAAATTTGCTATAAAATCCCTTAGTGTATTGTAATGGAAACAATCCTTGAATATTATCATTTTTATCAGTACAAATTAATTTTAATACTTTTTGTCCTGTTTCTTTTTCAATTACTTTTAACCATAATGGATGGTGGTAAATAGTAGCTTGAGAATTACGAGAAATGAAATCAATCCATTTTTCATTAATGTCATCACCTGCTTCAATTGCCTTTAACAATCGATCTTCTGAAATGTTATTTGTCGTGGTTTCCAAATCCTATAAAAATTAATTAATTATTAATGTCTATTAAACTAATCTGATCTCCCAAATAACGATTTAATGCCATATACTATCCCGGCTTTAAGCTCGGTAAGAAAAGGAAGAGGATCTCTTAATGAAATGACAGCATAAAACTTTTTACCTCTCATAGTTTTTAACCATTCTCTGATGGTTAACTTTCCATTTTTCCAATAGTTATATGAGGATTGAAGATCTGTTCTAAGATGAATCCATTTTATATTTTTTATTTTCTGAACACGTGTATCGGGCAAGGGGAGCTTCAGGCAATCGCAATACATAGTATATATTAGATCAACTCCACATGCCTCAGCTAGAGCTGAACGGCCTGTAGGTCTTCCAATATTCGGTTCAATTATATAGTATTCCTCAGTTTTAATATCTTTTTTAATCTCCACGTAGCCAAGACCAGCATAGTTTACTTTTTTAAATAAATCTGTTGTTACCTGTAAAACCGTATCATCCATTACATCAATACCCAGGCTGGTATTGCCGGTAACGATAGGCCACTGCCGTAATTTTTTAGCCGTAAAGTTTACAAGCGGTTCTGAATTTTTATTGTAATAACAATTGCAAGAATAAAGACTTGTGTCATCGCCTTCGATCCATTCTTGCAACATTAAGGTATCACTCCACTCATAAATCCGGTCATACATTTTGAGAAATTCATCCTTGTTTAAAACTTTAAATGCTTTTAAACGTGTATTCTCTTCCCATTTCGGACTCCTCATATGTGGCTTGAGAACGCAGGGAAAATTCAGATTATCAACAGCCTCCAGGGCATCTGTTCTGTTCTTAAGCAATAAAAATTTTGCGACCGGTAAATTCTTTTCTTTCGCAAATTCATAAAAGAGAGGTTTATTCATTAACATTTCAACGGTATCATTTGCAGGAAGTGAAATATGATAATATGGTTCGAGTTTTTCCCTATTTTGAGATACCAGTAATACGGCTGAATCCTGACAGGGATAAAGAACGGCTTTTTGGTCAAGTTCATTTCCTAATTTGATAAGATTTTCAATTAGTTCATCCGACATTTTACCACTTTGAATAACCTTTTCACAAGTATTGGTTTTAGTACAAAAATGATCTAGATTTTCTGCCATACCAATTACCGGAACTCCATTATCTGCCAAAATTCTTGCTGTTTGAAGCCCGGTCAGATAATCCATGTTTATCAAAACTGCATAAGGTTTATTGTTCTTGTTCATAACGTCGATGTTTAATAATAATTTTACAAATAGCTATACTAATTGACTTTTGTTTTATTAACTAAAAATTCTCTTGTGGTATTATATACATCTTCAAATACTTTTTCTACTGGTTGTGTCGCATCAACTCTTACAAAATTCTTAAGTCTTTTTCCTGCTCTTAAGAAACTCTCTGTTCTTCCCGCCAGATACTCTAAATCTGCTTCTCTCTTTCTTTCATATAGAATTTCTGCTGGAGCATGTAGCAAAATCGTCAGATCAGGTTTTCTATAGACATTATTAATCATCCATTGGTGAATTTTTGTGCTTAACCTTTGATTTTTATGTTCCTCATCAGTTTGGTTAGTTGAAGAATCAAAAAAGTAATGTCTATCGTATAAAACCACATATCCACGAATCTGAAATATCCAGGAAATTAATTGTCTGTACCAGGCCTCAGCCAATCGATTTAATAGCCTTGCTGTTGCACCCAGTTTATTCCTGTTATCCGTACTTCGATCATCATTCAGCTTATGTAACGAAAGATTTTTCAATTTTACATTCTTAATATCTTTATTCTTCCTCTTATACTTCAGTAATTTCAGTTTATAGATTAAACGAGATGTAGGCAATGCATAATTACTCGATTCAATATTTAATCCCATATACAAATATTTCATTTTAACCGGGGGTGATTTTAAAAGCATATTTGCTATTGTTGTTTTACCCGACCCGTCTGCTCCGATTAATGCAACAGTTGCCATAAATTATGTTTGTCCCTGTTTATTATCTAAATCTTTTTTACCATTAAGAACTGGTTCCATTACGTGAAATAATTTATTGAATGAAATCGGGTATGGATGAGCTAGTTTATAAGTTTTTATATCTGAAATAGCTTGGGGAATCAGCTCTTCATATAACTTTGGTACATTTTCCAGGAAATCGTTTTTTACACCGGGAAATGCAAATTTAAACTTCGTATAATAACTATAAAACGGCTCAAACTCGTATAAATTGGAACTGATCATTCTTGAGCATATACTTTCTGCATCATACTCTTTTATCGATGTTTCATTATTGCTGTGACTTACTGCAAGTATTACCCTATGGAGTGTATGTTTATCCCAACTTACTTTATCCTTAAATATTTTATCCGGGGCGACCCGAATGTTAAGTTGATTACTTAGAGAAGGCAGTGCATCTCCAAGTAACCTAACTATTGCGTTTTTTTTAAGTCCGATTTTTTTTAATGTTTTATATATAAATTCATAGCAGTGAATTCCGTTAAACAAAATCCTTTGTTGCATACTCAAGCGAGGTATCAGTTCTTTTATCTCCTTAAATTGCCACTCCCAAATAGATACAGGCACTGGCATACCAAAGATTTTCTTCCCGCTTGTTGATAAAAACACTGTTTCATCACCGATAAATTCAGCACCATTTTGTATAAAGCTAAATAAAGCTTCGGTCTTTCCACCTTTAGACCAACCGATCATCATCGAGTTTGATTTATTATATGAAAAAGCTGATGCATGAATCGGAAGATAGTTTTTCTTTAAAAACGTAAGGCTTATTATATAATTCAACAATGGAATACCAATGATTCCTTGCTCACATACTATCTCGCATTTATTTCCGATTTGCTCAAATGGGATTTTTACCTTGAGAGGGGTCCTTCCACTCGATAAAATGTAAAAACCATGCTCATTGAATGCAGCATTATTAAGTCCTAGATACGTTAATTCTCCTAGCTCCCAGTTTTCTTTAAATATAACTGTAATATCAGGTTCTCTTTTAAGATTCGATTTAAATGGAGACAATAGATTTGAAATATACTTTATATCAATGTCGGATGGATTTTTAAATCTTATCCCAACAATTCCATGAAGGTCAAA
>JASFSF010000182.1:0-5682 GCA_050114555.1 Ignavibacteria bacterium | reverse complement strand
AGTCGAAGATTTTCAAGTCCTGCCACCGTCTCCGATTCTTAGAGGTGGAATTGAATCAGATTTTGATGCAATGAAAGAAAAAAGCGGTGACCGAAGCGTTATTGTGAGCGAAGAGTTTCAAGGATTAAATCAGGCAAAGAATTACAATGAGATGAAACAGGGCAGCGGTAGAATGAATTATGTTGATGATGAGGGTTATGAAAGAAATCTTACACAACAGGTAAGGAATATTCAGGGAAGAGCTGTTTATCAAAGCGGAAAGTTCTGGGTCGATTCTGATTTACAGAAACGAAAAACGAAAGATGAAAGACGAATACAATTTAATTCTGATGAGTATTTTAAGCTCTTAAATGATAAACCTGAGACAGCACAATTCCTGGCACTTGGGCAGAATGTAAGATTCTATTTTGAAGATACTTTTTATGAGATTTATGAGTGATATAAATTGTAAATGTTGAAATACCATCTATTAAGGAGCGATTTTGTAAACTAAAACATCACGCTCACCTAAATTAATCTCAGCCGATTGAGCACAAAATATTATTCCGTTATCTTGAGTTAGTAATAAAGAGGAAGGATATTCACCTTCAAATTCCTTACTACTTAGAATATTACCATAATCATCAAATGTTATTAATAATGTTATTAGAGATCCATTTTTATTTGCTTCGCCAAGCACTATTATTTTACTCTCGAAACCTAGACTAATTGAATTGCCCCCAACTTGCGAGTAACTATCCGAATATGTAGTCTCCCATATTATGTCACCATCTGAATTAATTTTCATTAATAGTAAATTTTGAAGATCAGAGAAACCACAAATTAACATCTCCATTTCACTTTTTACTAAAATAGGATGAGCTGAATAAGGGATAAATATTTCGTATGATTTTTTCCATATTAGATTTCCATTACCATCTAATTTAATTACAAAAGACTTTCTAGTTTCAATGGGTTCACCTTTATCTTTTCCTACTGCGTAGAGGTACCCATTCGGACTTTCTGCGGTAGCTGATATCACAGAATTTGGAGAAATGAATTTCCATAGGGTACTTGCTGCAGAATTTATTTTTGCAATATATCCATGGAAGGGGCCTTGTGATCCACCCAGAGAATCACTATAGCCTGAAACTAAGTAGTTACCATCTAAACATTCAAGTAAATGTCCAGCCTCTTTCGAACTAAAATAAAACAATTTTAGACTTTTCGTAAATAATTGGTCTCCATTCATATTCAATCGTACAAAACGCATTTGACCTTCATTACTAAACAAGGATACTAACTCATTACTTCCTGATATTAACATATCAATACTATAAGAATACCCGTATAACTTCATCCACTCCTCATTTCCATATTTATCTAACTTAGTTAGCCATGAATATTTATTGTTATAAGATGAAGCATCGCCTAAAAGAAAGTATGCCCGATCCCTAGCTTGAACGATAGAACTACCATAATCCTCAGTATCTGTTCCAATTCTAGATGTAAAGCTTATTGGATCCAACTCATTATTATGATTAATTATATCACATTTATTTATAAAGAGAATTATACAGAGTGATAGAAACACGAATTGAATAATAATTGCCCCTTTTTTCATTTTAATTTTCCCTCAGATATTAAATGAATTTTTTAATACCGGTTTCAATTTATTGATCGAATTTCAAACCTTCAATACAAAAAATCATCACATTTTCATTCAAATCGGATTACAAATGAAATAGACAATCAATAGATATCTACAAATTAATAAAGACATTCATTCAATGCATTTTGATTCATATATGTAAATCACTTCTTCGATTCATCGGGAGGATCAGGAACCACTATCTCTTTAGGAGGATTATTTTTTAATTCCTCCAGCAAAACTTCAACTGCTTTCTCAAGAGTTGGATCTTCACCTTTGGCAACAAGATCAGGTCTGTCCAGAATTTCTATATCGGGTGAAACACCTTCATTTTCAACAGCCCATTTACCCTCTGTATCCAGAAATCTGAATCTGGGTACAATAATAATTCCACCATCCATCAAATCAGGATTATTCAGATAACCGATTAAACCACCCCAGGTTCTCATTCCAATTAATTTTCCCAATCCCCTGTTTCTGAAGTAATATGGAAATGCATCCCCGCCTGAACTCGAGTATGCATTTATTAAACAGACTTTAGGTCCCTGATGACTAAAACCCGGGACTGAAGCCGGTTCAACACCACGGTAAGTCCAGTAATGAATTACAGGACGATCGAGCATTTCTATCATCCTGTCCGGAACATTTCCACCGCCGTTGTATCTTACATCGACTATTAGTGCATCTTTATTCGCTTGCGGGAAAAAGTTCTTAACTAATTCCCTTCTCCCTCCTTCACCTGTATTTGGCAGATGCATATAACCTATTCTTCCATCTGATAATTTATCGACAAGCGATCTTCGGGATTCAACCCAATCCCGGTAGCGAAGTTTGGTTTCGCTGACAATTGGTTTTACTTTCTCTTCATGCGCATCATCTTTTGAAGGTTTATCATTTACCAAAATCGAAATAACTTTACCGGCGGTATTTTCAAGATATTTATACGGATTGTCATTTATTGTAACGTCGTGTCCATTTATCTGTAGAATGTAATCTCCAACATTTACGTTTACACCACTTTCTGTTAACGGTGATCTAAATTCCTCATGCCAATTCTCTCCCTTAAATATTTTTGTGATTTTATAATAACCTGATTGATCCGCTTCAAACTCGCATCCGAGCAATCCACCATCGATTCTTTCTACTCTTTCAAAATCTCCCCACTGAACATAAACGTGACCTGAATTTAATTCTCCGCCAAGTTCACCAAAAATATAATCCAGATCTGCTCTGTGGCTTACATGAGAAACAAGCGGTTCATATTTTTCTCTTATCTTATTCCAATCATTACCGTGCATATTCGGATCATAAAACCAGTCTCTTAAAATTCTCCAGCCATCAACATAAATCTGTTTCCATTCTTCCAAAGGCTCTATTTTCATTTCCATTTTGTTTAACGATAATCTGCCGTCGGTATTCTTCTGGTTTTCCCTCGCATCCAAAATTCCAAACTCCCCGCTTTTACTATAAAGCAACTTATTCCCATCACTTGAAAGTACATAGTTATTAATACCTTCCAGTATAGTTGATTCTTTTTCATCTTTAGTATTGAACATTTTTAAATTGTTACCGAAGATATACATCACACCATCATTCGCAGCCTGCAAACTGAAGTATCTCCCGGATGGTCCCGGAAGAACCGATACCCTGTTCTCAAATCCGGTTGGTTCTATTGTAACGTGTTTAGAATCTGTAGAATTATCATTTTTACTATCATCACTACTTGTTTCTTCATCGCTACTGGGCTCAAATAAAGCAGGTACATTCTCATTTAACTCTGCAACATAGACACGCGTTGGATTTGTATAAACGTAGTTAAATTCCCAGGAACTGAACTGGATATTATAATCACGGTTTGAGAGGAAAAAGAGATAATTGCCGTCTTTACTGAACACCGGATTATACTCGTGAGTTAGTTCATCGGTGAGTTGTGTTTTTTCCTTACTATCCAGAGAGTACATCCAGATAGAACTCATTTGCGTACTGTTAGGTTTGGAATATGTTAACCATTTACTATCGGGAGACCATTTGTAGTCCTGAATATCAGCATAACTACTATGATCAACCTCAACTAGATTTCCTGATTGAACTTCTAAATACCATAACTTCTGATTCTTATCTGAGAAAGCCAGCTTCTTGCTATCGGGTGACCAAACCGGGGACAGGCGCCAGATGTTACCATCCTTTGTTAATTGTTTTTCTCTACTGCTGAAACCTGGCTGTTTAATACAAAACTCATATTCACCCGTCCTATCGCTAAGGTAAGCAATCCATTTGCCATCTGGCGACCAGACCGGGTTAAGTTCTCTGATCCCCGGAGTTTGAGTTATATTTTCTATTTCTCCATTTTCTGCGGGAACAGTAAATATATCTCCCCTTGCTTCGAATAAGGCACGCTTACCGGTTGGAGAGATTTCATACCAATTAATATTATCCTTAACATTCTTGATATATGGAAGTGTATTTGAAAAATCACCATAAACATTTATGGGAACTTTCTCGTTTAGGTTTGTAGAGGGATTATATTTGTATATATATCCACCATTCTCATAGACGATCTGTTCAGGCCCGGCACTCACCCATAATACATCGTAGTAATTAAAGTCGGTGACTGAATTAGTCTGCTTTGCATTAATATCGTATGAATAAAGATTTAATGTTCCCGTCCTGTCCGATGCGAAGTAAATTTTATCTTTAATCCAGACCGGCTGGTTTTCGGTTCCTTTTTCAAATGTGATTTGCTCTGCAGTATTATTTTCGAGATCATAAATCCAAACATCCTGGGCTCTGCCGCCTCTGTATCTTTTCCAGGTACGCCATTCCCGATCAATAGGTGTGTACACCATTTTCTTTCCATCCGGTGATAACATTCCACCACCGCCTTCGGGAATTGCTAGCGGTGTTTCAAATCCGCCATCGACAGGAACTTTAAAGTATTTTCCCATTCTTACTCCCCACGGGAGTCTGTTGCCTCTGAAGAGAACATATTTTCCATCAGGAGTCCAATCTAACACACGATAGTCATACCCGCCTCTTGGCGGCATTGGACCAACATCATTATAGTAAGTAAGTTGTTTTGGTGTCCCACCGTTAACACTTATAATGTAAATTTGCCTGTTTCCCGAATATTCCGCGGAATAAGCAATCCACATTCCGTCCGGTGAAAATTTAGGGAACACTTCAATTCCTTTGTGAGATGTAAGCTGTCTGGCATCGCCACCATTTGAGTCAACAATCCAGATATCGCCCGCATAAACGAATGCGATTTTATCTTTGTGAACATCAGGAAAACGCAGTAGTCTTGATTCTTCTTTTTGCGCATAAGAATCAATGAAAAAACATAAAACTAAGAAAAGAATTAGGAGGGTTTTCATAAGATAACTCCGGATTAAAATTTTTTTTGAGTACAAATCTATTTTAGAATATATCATCAATATGTTATCAGTTTTTATCTGTTTTAATTTAAGAACAAGGATCAACGAATAGCGATATATGATTCATTCGGATTACTTTCCTAAGTTTGCTTGCGCAGTTTCAACGCTTTTAACAAATATTGAAATTAATTCATTGCATTCGATTAACAATAGATTTAGGTTTTCCCTAGATTTTAAGAGATTGGTACGATCAATAATTTTTAAACATATGAAGGTTTCCCTTAATTCCTTTAATACTATTTTTATTTTATGGATGAAATCTTTCCTGGATTCGCCGCTTTGGGCCTCTCCGTAATTTAATGCGGGTGATGTTCCGGATCTAATCAGTTGTCCTGCTAAGTGATTCCCAGCTTTAGTATTTGGCAATTCATTAACAATCTGAACAATCACAACAGAAAAATTTACAAGTTGCTCCTCTAAGTCAAACCTATCCATATTACTCAACTTCAAAAATCTAAAATCAATATTCCTTGTTCATTATTCAACTACTTTATCTAGTTCAGTTTCGATTCTATGTAATCAAGGACTTCTGCTAATTTATTCCGAGCTTTCACTTTCAAATCAGCACAGGTCTTTTTCATTTCTTTATTGAATTCTTCGTCTTTGATATCTTTAAGA
>JASFSF010000181.1:0-5693 GCA_050114555.1 Ignavibacteria bacterium | reverse complement strand
AAATCTCACAGCCTCGGCGCCATCTATAATTCTGTGGTCGTATGATAAAGACATTGGTAACATAAGTCTTGGTTCAAAAGCACCGCTATTGTTATAAACCGGTTCATAACTTCCGCGTGAAACTCCAAGTATTGCAACTTCAGGTGAATTTACAACTGGTGTAAATGACGTGCCTCCTATTCCACCAAGATTTGTGATTGTAATACATCCACCTTGCAGATCGTCGAGTGAGATTTTTTTTGTTCTTGATTTCTCAGCGAGATCATTGATTTCGGTTGCTAGTTCAGCAAGATTCTTTTTATTAACGTTTTTTATTACCGGTACGATTAAACCATGTTCGGTATCAACAGCAATTCCAACATGATAATATTTTTTGTAAATGATCTCCTTTGTTTCCATATCAATACTGCTGTTGAACTGCGGAAACTTTTTTAACGCTGATGAAATTATCTTAACTAAAATTGCAGTAACAGTTAGTTTTGTTTCACCTTCCTTAAGTGATTTATTGAACTCTTTGCGGGATTTCTCCAGCATTGTTATATCAGCCTTATCGAATTGAGTAACGTGAGGAATTGTTGCCCATGCATAGCTTAAATGTTCGGCTGTAACTTTCCGGATTTTACTCATTCCGACTTTTTCAATCTTACCAAATTTTTCGAAGTTGGGGAGTAGTTCGTGTTTGATTCCCGCACTACCACTTTTCCTTTCCATGTGAAGTTTTTTCGAATATGCTTTTACATCTTCCATGGAAATTCTGCCACCAGGACCGGAGCCTTTAACTTCGTTTATATCAACTCCAATTTCTCTTGCTATTCGTCTAACAGAAGGAGCTGCGGGCGCTGATCCTTGTGTAATTGGAGGTTGCAAATCAAATTCACCGGGCTGAAGTTTTTTTACTGAGCCAGAAGCAGAAGGTTTAACCTTTTTATCCGGTTCAGCAATTTCTTCGACGGGCTGGATTTTTGTTTCAACCGGTGCCTTCCTTTTTGTAGTCCCGGTCGTTGAAGAAGTTTCAACTCTCAGCAACACATCGCCAACTTTAACCTGAGTGCCGGGCTTAACATTTACTTCTGTGATTTTTCCTTCTACATTAGAGGGAACTTCTATCGTAGCTTTGTCAGTTTCAATCTCAATTACCCCCTGATCTTTAGCCAGAATTTCTCCGGGCTTTACAAGTACTTCGATAACATCAGCAGTTTCGATGTTTTCACCAAGATCGGGAACTACAAAATTTACAACAGCACTTTCTGTTTCTTCTGATTTAACACTTCCGACTTTGGTTTCACCCGTAGCATTGTTAGCTGGTTTGGCAGTTACTACCTTTTCTTTTTTAGACTCAACTTTTTTTGGGCTAGGTAGTTCCTTTTTCGTACTATTTTCATCTATCTTAATTATGGTTGCTCCAACCTTGATGCTGTCACCCTCTTTAACCATTACTTCAGTAACTTTCCCTTCAAGGGAAGAAGGTACTTCAATTGTAGCTTTATCTGTTTCAATTTCTATTACCGATTGATCTTTTTCAATATGATCTCCAACCTTAACCAGAACAGAAATTACATCTGCAGATTCTATATTCTCACCAAGCTCAGGAAGTTTAAATTCTTTAGCCATTATTATTCTTTTTTGATTTCATCACTTTAAAATAATTACGAATACAAAGGATTTGGTTTATTTGGCTTAATACCCAATTCCTTTTTAGCTTTTTCAAGGGTTGTGTTTTTTATTTTCCCTTCTTTAGCAAGTTCTACAAGAGCAGCAAAAACAATATGTTTAGCATCAACCTCAAAGAAATCACGTAAAGCTTCTCTGGACTCACTTCGGCCAAATCCATCTGTTCCTAATGAAACAAGAGTTTTGGGAAGCCACTTTGATACAAGGTCGGGTAAGGCTTTAACATAATCGGTCGCTGCAACAAAAATACCATCATTATTTTTAAACAGATCCTCTAAGTATGATGTTTTCTTTTTCTTGGTTGGATTAAGCATGTTCCACCTGTCAACTTCAAGTGCGTTTCGACGAAGTTCTTTATAGCTTGTTGCACTATAAACATCCACATTAACTCGATAATCGCTTTCAAGTATTTCCTGCGCTTTAAGAACTTCGTTCATTATTGTTCCGCTGCCAAATAGATTAACATTGACCTTTACATTTTTCTTAGATGCCGGTTTGAACTTGTACATTCCCTTAATAATTCCATCCTTCGATCCTTTTGGCATTGAAGGCATCGGATAGTTTTCGTTCATAAGAGTTATGTAATAGAAAATGTTTTCCTGCTCTTCATACATCCTTCTTATTCCATCACGAATAATTACTGCGAGTTCAAATGCAAATGCCGGATCATAAGCTACAAGGTTTGGAACCGGGTAAGCAAGAATATGACTGTTTCCGTCCTGATGCTGAAGACCTTCACCATTAAGAGTTGTTCTTCCTGCTGTTCCACCGAGTAAAAATCCTTTTGCGCCAATATCTCCCGCAGCCCACGCAAGATCGCCCACCCGTTGAAGTCCGAACATCGAGTAATAAATAAAGAAAGGAATCATATTTATTCCGTGTGAAAGATATGCTGTTCCGGCAGCAATGAATGAAGACATCGAACCTGCTTCTGTAATTCCTTCTTCTAATATCTGTCCGTTCTTTGCTTCTTTATAATAAAGAAGACTGTCTGCATCCACAGGTTCATAAAGCTGTCCGGTGTGGGCATAGATTCCAACCTGGCGGAAAAGTGCCTCCATTCCAAATGTTCTTGCTTCATCCGGAACGATTGGCACAACTAGTTTTCCTAACTCTTTATCTTTAAGGAGTTTGGCAAGCATCCTCACAAAAACCATTGTAGTAGAAACTTCCCGCCCTTCGGTTCCTTTATAGAATTCTTCAAATATTGAATTGGGTGGAGTTTTTATTGGGCGGATATCGGTTTTTCTCGATGGAAGATAACCGCCGAGCGCTTCACGTCGTTCTTTTATGTATCTTATCTCAACGTCGTTTTCATCCGGTTTATAGAAAGGCATATTAGCTATTTCATCATCCGAGATAGGAATACCAAACCTGCTCCGGAATTCCTTCATTTCTTCTTCGTTAAGTTTTTTCTGCTGGTGAGTAATATTTTTGCCTTCACCGCTTTCGCCCAGACCGTATCCTTTAACTGTTTTTGCAAGTATAACTGTTGGTGCACCTTTATGATTTACAGCAGCATGATAAGCTGCATAGACTTTAACCGGATCGTGACCACCACGACGCATTTTACTTAATTGTTCGTCGGTTAGATTTTCAGCCATCTTTAATAAATCATTATCAATGCCAAAAAAGTGTTCGCGTATGTATTCACCGCCTTCAACAGTATATTTTTGATATTGCCCATCAACAACTTCACCCATACGTTTTACAAGTTTTCCATCTTTATCTTTTGCCAGCAATGGATCCCAGCTGTCTCCCCATATAACTTTAATTACATTCCATCCGGCACCACGAAAAATTGCTTCAAGTTCCTGAATGATTTTAGCATTACCTCTAACCGGGCCATCCAGCCTTTGCAGATTACAATTTATTACGAAGATCAGGTTCTCCAGTTTTTCTCTTGCAGCAAGTGTGATTGCACCGAGGGCTTCTGGTTCATCTGTTTCACCATCGCCAAGAAAAGCCCATACCTTGCCTCCCGGTTCTTTCAAACCGCGGTCCTCTAAGTACTGATTGAATCTTGCCTGGTAAATTGCCACGATCGGCCCAAGACCCATTGATACTGTTGGGAATTCCCAGAAGTCAGGCATTAAATAAGGATGCGGATAAGATGATAAGCCGCCCGGTTTTAATTCCCTGCGGAAATTTTCAAGTTGTTCTTTTGTTATTCTTCCTTCAAGAAAAGCTCTTGCATAAATACCCGGAGAAGCATGACCCTGAAAATAAACCTGGTCACCGCTGTAGCCCTCACCTTTTCCTTTAAAGAAGTGATTGAAACCAATTTCATACAAAGTTGCTGCACTTGCGTAAGTAGATATGTGGCCGCCGATTCCGTTCTCAAGCTTGTTTGCTTTCACCACCATGGCCATTGCATTCCACCTGATAATACTTTTTATTCTTCTCTCGATCGATCTGTTGCCGGGGAAGTTAGGCTGCTTTTCAATCGGGATAGTATTTATATAAGGTGTATTTGCCGTAAACGGAATTTGAACACCGGCTTTATGTGCACGGATCTGAAGTTGATTAAGCAGATCAACAACTCTTTCAGGTCCGCTGTGTTCAAGAACCCAGTCCAGCGAATAAAGCCATTCACTTGTTTCCAGTTCCTCTATTTCAATAGTATTCTTATTATCATCACTCATACTAGTATCCTTGTAAGATTTCGTTTTTCCTCAAAATGTCTGTTCAAAAAAATGGGAAAAGGGATTAAAACTTGTCACAAATCGCACAATCCGGATTGAATCTAAATCCAAATTGAGTGGCAAAATAACCGATTAGACCATCATAAACAAGGAATGAGTAATAACACATAATTTACAATGCAGAATTAAGAATGAATAATGAAGAATTGACAAAATCGGAATAATTACAGATGCCCCTATACACGTAATCTATAAGTTTATATTTCTATTAATTATAAACCAATTCAGTCTCCTGCAAAACCTCTCCCTGAACTCCAATAACTATTACCTTAACAGGAATTTCTCTTCCTGCGTGATCGATTGCATCTTTTGCGAGCTGCATCAATCCGCCGCAACAGGGTACCTGCATAATCATAACTGTTATTGATTGTAGATTGGCATCTTTTATCATTGTTGTAAGTTTTTCTAAATAAACCTGTTTGTTAGTATCCAGCTTCGGACATGCAATTGCTATACTTTTACCCTTTAAATAATCTTTATGAAAATCTGGTAAAGCAAAACCAACACAATCAGCAGTTAAGAGTAAGTGAGAGTTTTGATAGTATTGTGCATAGGGTGAAACAAGATGCATTTGTATTGGCCATTGCTGCAAATGTGATGATCGCTTACCTTCCTCATCTTTTCCGTTATCTTCAATTCTTAAATTCAGTTCCTGTGAACCCGGACAGCCGCAGGATGTTTGTTCCGTCTGCGGTTCTTTTACAGACTTTAAATTTATATCAATATTGTTTCCCTCAAGATAGTTGATTGCTTCATCAAAAAAATCAAACTCCCCATGATCAAGTAAATGCTTTAGATGTGCTACTATAACATTCTCACCGCCGGAAACGATATACTCCATAACCTTTCTTTCATTGTAAGGTTCGGCTTCTCTTTCTTCGATTGATATAGCATCCTGCGGGCAGTGACCGATACATGCACCTAGCCCATCGCAGAATAGATCACTAATCAGCTTTGCTTTATCATCAATTATTTGTAATGCACCTTCATGACAATTTGGAACGCACTCTCCACAGCCGTCACATTTATCCTCATCTATTTTTATAATTTTTCTGAGCATTTGTACCTCAACATATAATCAGATAATTTTATCTGATTAAAAATAAATATTTTATTTTCAACAAACAAGAGTAATATTTTGATGAAAATTAACCACGCTTGATATTAATTTTAAGTTTGCTTAAATTTATAATCAAAATGGCGAATACATCTAAAGAAAATTATCTGAGCACAATATTCCGCTTCAGCGATAAAGAAAAAAGGATTAAAACAAATACAATCGCTGAAAGATTGAATATATCCAATGCAGCTGTTACG
>JASFSF010000180.1:0-5707 GCA_050114555.1 Ignavibacteria bacterium | reverse complement strand
TTGCAAAGCACAAATAGGATCAATTTCCGTAACAATAACCCTTACACCTGCACTGCTTAATGATTGGGCTGATCCTTTACCAACATCTCCATAACCTGCAACTACGGCAACTTTACCTGCAAGCATTAAATCAGTTGCACGGCGTAATGCATCAACAAGTGATTCGCGGCAACCATATTTATTGTCGAATTTTGATTTTGTTACCGAATCATTAACATTAATTGTAGGTATGGGAAGAGTTCCTTTCTTTTCCCTTTCATACAAACGGTGAACACCTGTAGTTGTCTCTTCTGAAATGCCCCTTATGTCTTTTGTCAGTTCAGGATATTTATCGAGTACCATGTTTGTTAAATCACCGCCATCGTCAAGTATCATATTCAGCGGTTTTCTGTCTTCCCCAAAAAACAATGACTGCTCAATACACCAATCAAATTCTTCAAGAGTTTCTCCTTTCCATGCATAGACAGGAATATTTTTTGCGGCAATTGCTGCAGCAGCATGATCTTGAGTAGAAAATATATTACAGGACGACCATGTAACTTCAGCCCCAAGAATTTTAAGTGTTTCAATTAATACGGCGGTTTGTATTGTCATATGCAAACAGCCTGCAATGCGAGCTCCTTTCAATGGCTTTTGGTTTTTATACTCTTCACGCAGAGCCATCAATCCGGGCATTTCAGCTTCAGCCAGTGCAATTTCTTTTCGCCCCCACTCTGCAAGTGAAATATCTTTTACTTTAAATGGAACATATTTTACGTTATTCTTTGCAATAGTATCACTCATAACTTTTCCTTAATTCTTTATATGGCTTAAACGTACTTTTTAAATGTATCTACTAAATCTAATTTTTCCCAGGTGAATTCCTCTTCACTTCTTCCAAAGTGTCCATAAGCAGCAGTAAGTTTATAAATAGGTCTTTTCAATTTTAATCTTTCAATAATTCCATTAGGTGTAAGATCAACTTCTTTCTTAATCATCTTTGAAATTTGAATATCATCTATCTTTCCAGTATGCTTTGTATCAACGTACACAGAAACCGGTTCAGCAACACCAATTGCGTAGGCAAGCTGTACAAGACACTCTTTAGCTAATCCAGCAGCAACAATGTTCTTCGCAATATGTCTTGCTGCATACGTTGCGCTTCTATCAACCTTTGAAGGATCTTTACCGGAAAAAGCGCCTCCACCATGAGGTGCCCAGCCGCCGTATGTATCAACAATAATTTTTCTTCCGGTTAGTCCGCTGTCTCCATGCGGTCCGCCGATTTCAAATCTGCCTGTTGGATTAACATGATAAATTGTTTTATCATCTATTAATTCTTTAGGTAAAACTTCTTTAATAACATATTTAATTGCATCATCTTTTATTTTTCTCTGATCTACATTCGAATCATGCTGGGTGGATAGAACAACCGTATCAATTCTTAGAGGATTTTTAGCCTCATCATATTCTATTGTAACCTGACTTTTAGCATCCGGTCTTAAATAAGGCATTACTCCATTTGAAGTCTTCCTAATTTCAGCAAGTTTTTTCACTATTTTATGCGCGTACATAATAGGCATAGGCATAAATTCAGGGGTTTGATCACATGCATATCCAAACATAATCCCCTGATCGCCGGCACCGCCTTTGTCCACACCCATTGCAATATCAGGTGATTGAGCATGAACTGCATTTAAAACAGAACAAGATTCAGAATCAAATTTGTATTCAGCATTTGTATAACCGATATCGTTAACTGTTGCTCTTACAATATCAGGAACTTCAATATAAGCTTCAGTTGAAATTTCACCCCCGACTAAAACCAAACCCGTTGTAACGAAAGTTTCGCAAGCCACTCTTGCTTCAGGATCTTTTTCAAATATTGCATCCAAAATTCCGTCAGAAACTGCATCACAAATTTTATCCGGATGTCCTTCAGAAACTGACTCAGATGTAAAGTAGAATGACATAACTGCTAACCTTCCTTGAAATTCCTTTTAATGTATTAAATTAGAGGTGCAAAAATCGTTATTATTATAAAAACGTGTAAAATTACCCAATCTCTTTTTCATTATCAAATAAAGAGAATTGTTAGATATGATTTGCAGAGAGAATAAATAATGTTATCAATACAAACAAATATAACCGAGTTATTTAGAATTAAATATCCAATTATACAGGCCGGAATGGTTTGGGTTTCCGGCTGGAAGTTAGCATCCGCTGCATCTAATTGTGGAGGTTTAGGTCTTATAGGATCAGGTTCAATGAAGTCTGAAGTATTGGAAGAGCATATAACAAAATGTTTTGAAGCTACTAATAATCCATTTGGTGTGAACATTCCCCTTCAAAGAACTGATGCTGATGAATTGGTTAATGTTGCAATTAGTAAAGGTGTAAAAATCGTATTTACTTCGGCAGGCAATCCCAAAAAGTTTATTGATATTTTAAAAGGAAACGATGTTACAGTTGCACATGTTGTGCCGTCGGTAAAGTTTGGATTGAAAGCGAAAGATGCCGGTTGTGATGTTATAGTTGGTGAAGGTGTTGAAGCAGGCGGACATAATGGTCAGGATGAAATAACTACAATGGCACTAATACCACAACTTGTTGATGCTGTAAATATTCCGGTGGTTGCTGCAGGAGGTATATCAGATGGCAGAGGAATTGTAGCTGCACTTTCGCTTGGAGCCGACGGTGTTCAACTTGGAACTAGGTTTGCCGCTACTGAAGAATCATCTGCACATCTTAATTATAAAAAGATGGTAGTTGAAGCAACGGATAATGATTCCATCC
The DNA here is from genome assembly GCA_050114555.1 of Ignavibacteria bacterium. Classification (GTDB taxonomy): domain Bacteria; phylum Bacteroidota; class Ignavibacteria; order Ignavibacteriales; family Ignavibacteriaceae; genus BMS3ABIN03. The sequence continues at coordinate 2,932 of JASFSF010000180.1, read as the reverse complement.
TTGCTTTCAAAAAGATAGGACTTACAAGGATGTTGAAAAATCAGTTCGCTTCAGAGGCGCTTAAAGCTGAGTTGGAAAGTTGGGATCCCGAAAAACTTAAAGAGTTATTAGGCAGCAAAAGAGAAAAATTAGGAATCTTTGAGGGTGATGAACAGAACGGACAAATGGAAGCAGGACAAAGCGCCGGAATGATAAAAGAAATATTACCCGTTAAGAAAGTATTTGATAATCTTTTACGGGAAATAGAGGAAGCGTCTAATAAGAATCAAAACAGAATTCAGATTACCTAGCTTATGAGAGAACTTCTGCAACAACCTCATCTACTTTTTTTGTATTGTTGAAAAAAGTCAGGATTTTTTTCAATACTTCTTCAACAATTGCATCCGGACAGGATGCACCACTCGTCAGTGAAATGTTAATTTGTGGGTAATCCGGCAGATAGTTTTCCGTTATTACTTCTTTTTTGTTCCTGATATCATAATGCTTGATTTCAGTCGAGCTTAAAATTTTCTCTGCTGACGATATGAAATAGGTTGGAAGTTTTTCTTCACATAATTCCACAATATGTCCAGTGTTCGAGCTGTTATAACCTCCTATAACAATTGCTAAATCAGAATCAACATTTAACAAACCATAAGTTGCTTCCTGGTTATCATTTGTGGCATAACAAAGAGTGTCTCTTGTATCCGCAAAATGATCTTTTAAGTTATCCTCACCATATTTTTTTATCATCACCCCTTTAATATAATCAGCTATTTCCTGCGTCTCGGTGGCAAGCATTGTAGTTTGGTTAACAACACCTACTCGATCAAGATCTGATTTAATATCGAATCCCTCAGAATATTTTCCTTCAAAATGTTTATAAAATAAATCTAAATCAATTTCCTCCAGAATAACAGAGCCAAGTATTTTAGCTTCCGATATATCTTTGACGATTAATGATGGGCCGCTTTTTACACTATGAGAAAATGTTGCCCGTGTCTCTTCGTGCGAATGTTTTCCATGTATAATTACCGTATAATTTTCATCACCTAATGAATTACTCCGGTTCCAGACTTTCTCAACAAAAGGGCATGTTGTATTATACTTGTAAGGATCTATCCCTTTTTTATTTAAAATATTTTCTATTTCAAGAGTTGTTCCGAAGGCAGGTATGATTACAATATCATTTTCATTCAGCTCATCCCATTTAACTATATTTTTCCCGGAGGTATCCATAATGAATTGGACACCGAGATTGTTAAGATCTTCATTTACAGCAGGATTATGTATCATTTCGCTTAATAAGAAAATCCTTTTGCCGGGATTTTTTTCTATTGTCTGGTAAGCAATTTCAATCGCATATTCCACCCCGTAGCAGAAACCAAAATGCCGTGCAAGATAAAATCGGATTGATCCGAAGTCCAACAATGTCGGCTGGAAATCTTTCTTTTTAGGATCTTTTAAGTTTCTGTAACTCTTTATCTTTGTAATAAATGAGCTTCTATAGAAATGAGGTATATCAAACTTTTTCATTTATACTTACACTAATATTCTAATCCTGTATATGCGTTAAACCGCATCTAAAATTCTTATTCAAATTTTCATATCTGATTTCAACTGATTCCTGCTCGGTCTTAGAAGATAGAAGTAACCTATCAAAAATAAAAACACAATTGAATAAAGATAATCCCGCGTGATTATAAAAACAAAAAGTGAAAGAAATCCTGCTGCTTCAACAATTACCCATTGCATCAATTTAAACGATCGATATTTGTTTAGTTTAACTTCTAACTTTTCACCGGGTTGAACGCTTTTTATTCTTAGATTGTAAATTTTGTTTGCCAAGAACATTGCTACAACACCAACGAGTGGAATGAAGAATTTGAAAATACCATCAAACCGGATATTTGCATCAATAAATTTATTATCTACAATAAATAGTGAAACACAAAAGAAGATGATCTGCCCAATTAAGAGTGAGATGAAAATATATTTTGTCTTTTTAAATTCTTTAGTAATAATTTCTTTATCCAATAGTTTGATAAACGAATTTATTCAAATTGATAACAACTTAAAGTTACTTAGAAATTCAAAAACATCTTCACTATATTTGCATACCTAAGTACAGAGAAACCGATGAATCTGTTAGAAAAGTTAGAGAAAATAAACGAAAAGTATCAACTGATAAATGAACAGTTGTCCGATAGCAATGTGGTTAACGACCGGGAAAAACTGATAAGTTTAAGTAAAGAACGAAGCGATCTTGAAGATATAATAACTGTCTATAAGGAATATGAAAATCTTCTGAATAATATTAATGGTAACAAAGAAATAATTGACAATGATAGTGATAGAGATTTGATTGAGCTTGCTGAATCGGAACTTGCAGAACTAAACGCAAAAAAAACCGAATTGGAAGATCGGATTAAAATTATTTTATTACCGAAAGATCCAAACGATGATAAAGATGTGATTGTTGAGATCAGAGCCGGGACAGGTGGAGAAGAAGCCGCTCTTTTTGCAAGTGATCTTTTTAGAATGTATTCACGATATGCTGAATTAAAGGAATGGAAAATTGAAATTATAGATTTGAGCGATACCGGGCTGGGCGGAATAAAAGAAGTTGTTTTCTCGTTGAGTGGCGAAAGTGTTTATGGTGAAATGAAATTTGAGAGCGGCGTTCATCGGGTTCAACGGGTACCCGATACAGAAACGAGCGGAAGAGTGCATACATCAGCAGCTTCGGTTGCAATACTTCCTGAAGCAGAGGATGTTCAAATAGAAATTAATCCAAATGATTTGAAAATTGATATTTATCGTTCCGGAGGTGCAGGCGGACAAAATGTAAATAAAGTTGAAACAGCAGTTCGTATAACACACTTGCCCACAAAGATTGTAGTACAATGCCAGGATGAAAGATCCCAGTTAAAAAACAGGCAAAGTGCAATGA
>JASFSF010000179.1:0-5758 GCA_050114555.1 Ignavibacteria bacterium | reverse complement strand
CCATTAAATCGTCATCAATTGGCTTCATTGATTGGGCAGGTGCTACAAATTGGATTATTGTGATTGCGGTGAATAAAATCATAGTAAATTTCATATATATACTCCATTAATGTTATTCTAATTCTCTAACTTCAATGCTACCGCCAAGTGGTAGAATTGGACATTCCTTGGAAAATTCAATTGCCTCATTATAATCTTTAGCTACTATGTGAAAAAATCCAGCCAATGCTTCTTTGGTTTCACAATAAGGTCCATCAATTACTACCTTCCCTTTTTTGAGCCTAACAGTTTTACCTTCTCCATCCGTGAGTTTACCACTATTACGTAAACCGGCTGTATGGATTAATTTGTTGCGCCATTCGTTAAAATCAGTTAACATTTTCTGATATTCTCCAGGCGAGAATTCAGTCAGTTCAACATCGTCATACCGGATCAAAAACATATATTCAGGCATGAGATTCTCCTTTTAGAATTTTATCTATATATATGACAAAAAAAGTTACCGAAATTGGACATCCCCAAGAAGACTGTTTGATCTAAATCTCGGTCATTTTCTTTTTAATGAATCTCTTCTCGGTTTGATTCTCAGTGAGGTTTAATGCTTTCAGATAATAGTATTTTGCTTGTTCTTTATTACTTAATCGATAATAAAAATCTGCAAATGTGGCGGGAAGTAGATAGTAATCTTTAAGTTTTGAATTAGTTGATAATTTTTCCAATTCTTTTAGCCCATCTTCAGGTCCCTTTACCATGCTTAGAGCAACTATTCTATTTAGTTCAATAACAGGATTTGGATCTAATTTCATCAAATCATCATAGAGTTGAAGAATTTGTTTCCAGTCCGAATCTTCGTACGTTTTTGCTATAGCATGACAAGCTGAAATATGTGCTTCAAGATGGTAAGTGGATAATTCATTTCCGGATGCAGATTCACTTAAATATTTTAGACCTTTTGCTATGAGCTGCTTATCCCACAGTACTCGATTTTGTTCAGCCAATAAGATCATATTACTTGATTCGTCAAGTCTTGCCGGTATTCGGGATGAATGAAGTAGCATTAAAGCTAATAGTGCTTTGATAGTTGGAATTTTTGGAAAATGTGCAAAAGTTTCGTGCAAAAATAGACTGGTAAGTCGGATTGCTTCATCGCACAACTCCTTGCGTATAAGCTCCTCACCTGAATATGCACTATAACCTTCATTAAAAATGGCATAGAGTATATCAATTACTGAATCAACTCTTTTTGAAAGTATAAATGGAGAAGGTAACCCAAACGGAATTTTTTCATCGCGGATTTTTTGCTTTGCACGGGTTAAAAGTTTTTGAACTGCAGTTACATTGCTCAGAAATGCGCGGGCTATCTCACCGACCGAAAAACCACCAACTGTTTTTAATGTTAAACAAACTTGTGCTTTTTTACTCAATATTGGATTACAGCATATAAATATCATTTTTAACTGGTCATCTATTGATATAGCATCATCTATTTCTGGTTGAACAGAATCGTTAACAACTGATTTGTACCAGGTAACAATGTCAGCTTCTTTTTGATTAAAAGCTTTTTCTCTTTTTATCATATTCAGAGCATTGTTTTTCGCAACTGTAGTAAGCCAGGCACTTGGATTATCAGGAATGCCATTATAAGGCCATTTTTGACATGCTTTTAGGAAAGCCTCTTGAACTACATTTTCAGCTAAGTCTATATTTTCAGTTCCAAATATTCTGGTTAATGTAGATATAAGCTGGCCGGCCTTGTTTCTGAATAGTTGATTAATAAGCTTATTTACTTCAGTTGTTTGTTCCATTGGTCTGTTTAAATCTACTGAACTTTTTTATAAGTTTTAAGTGTTTTTATTAGTGTTCACAATCTCTATTTACAATGATACCGCATTATATCAATTGGCTATAACATTACTTAGTTGAGTTCTTTTTACTATGATTTCAATAATTCCCTCCTTTGAATAGAAATGTCCGCAGTACGAAGTAGTGATACTGCATATAAAAAATAATTGTTCAAAAACCTTTATCACACTTTTCGCAATTTAACCTGTAGAAGCTTTGGAGCAGGTAGGCAAAAAGCTGATGCCAAATTAACTATTGTCGATACAAATATTACTCTGGATACCAAAGATTATTTTAAATTAAGATACCAAACAACTGATGGTCAACTTGATTATAATGATTATGCTCGCTTGAATGAGGATGGGTATTATACTGCCAGGTTGGACATAACATACCCAGCACCAAATTATGAATTGTTATATTATAAAAAAGATGCAGTTCTAGATGATACATGGACAATACCCGATCCAAATTCCCCTTTGGATGCTGTATATACGATTGAAGATACATTTGTGACGAATGTATTTGGTGAACTAACTACAGTAAAATTATTATCTATAGTTAGCGGAATACTTTTATTTAATGAATACTGGTCGGAAAAATTTGGAATATTAAGTCGTTATCAGAGTGCGGGTGGATAGTTGTTTATCTGGGGTTTATTAGGTTGTGTAATAGACGGTGTAGCTTACGGAGATACATCATTTAATGTTGTTAGCGTTGATGATGAAATATACCCACTGTATGATTTTATTTTAGAACAGAATTATCCTAATCCATTTAATCCATCAACAATTTTAAAATATCAAATTGCACAGGATGAATTGATTACACTTAAGGTTTATGATATTTTAGGGAAAGAAGTTGCAACACTGGTTAATGAAGAACAAATACAAGGTAGTTACGAAGTCAGCTTCAACGCATCTTCACTTTCAAGCGGTATTTACTTCTATCGCCTAACGTCCGGTTCTTACATTAAAACTAAGACGATGATGTTGATGAAGTAAATCTTTTAACATTAGTTTTTCTTTGCCCCCTGTCTTTAATTAGACAGGGATTTTTATATCAGTATTAGATCTTTAGACTAAATGAATTACCTTTTTATTAATCTATAGATTCATTTGAGGGATAATTATTTCTTACTACATATTTACTCATTCGGTCTTTCCCATCCATCCGTCAATGTTCTAAGAAATGCAACCAGGTCTTCAAGTTCTTCATTGGTTAATTTGAGATTTCCCAATTCTTCCATATTCACATTATCGGAAACTTCCGGCTCCGGCCACTTAGCTACATCTCGCGTATTATAAAAAGCAAGTACACTAAACAACGTTTTAAAAACACCATTGTGCATATACGGTGGCGTTATAGCAATATTTCGTAAAGTTGGCACGCGAAACTTACCGTTGTGTTCGGGATCATTGAGAGTTTTACCCAGGCCTAAATCGACGAATGCAAATCCTTCCGGATTTAATTCTTTTGGTAAGGAATAAAATGGATTTTCAGGATTAGGTGGTACACCTAGATTATCGTAAGTAAAATCAGTAAAGAGTGGCAGGGAACCATCTTCCGAAATAGTGTTAGGATGACAAGCAGCACAATTTCCTTTATCTTCTGCTTTGTAAAGCATGAGACCACGCAACTCTTGTTCATTAAGTTCTGATTCACCTCGCAGCCATGCATCGTATTTAGAGCTGAACGGACTAAATTCGGAGGTTTTCTCAAAGGCTTCAATGGCATCAGCCATATTATTGAAAGCAGTAGTTGGATCTGTTAAAGCTCCGGGACCATAGATTTCGGTAAAAAGATTTGCATAACTGAGGGAATTTAACTTATTCAGAATAGTTAACGTATCAGGATTAGCCATTTCCAGTGGATTAAGCGGTGGTCCTTTACTCTGTTCAGCAAGAGAGTTTGCCCGTCCATCCCAAAATAATCCTCCTATCCAAACATCTTCATCTTCATTGAAGTGTAAAGGTGGTACAAAAGCAGAGTAGGATACTGTCATATCATTACGATTACCAAAGCGATCTGGATGAGCACCTCTTGAAACAGGTAGATCAATTTCAGGATCAGCAAACGCTATTTCCGGGGCATGGCAGTTTGAACATGCCTGACCAACCGGTGTGGAAAGACTCTTTTCAAAGAACAACAACTTACCAAGTTGCTCTTTAGCGCTGAGATTTGATTCTGGATTTTTGTCCTGAAGATTTACATCCCTTTCATCATCAGAAGCACTATCGCATCCATAGGAAATCAAAATTAAATGAAGAAACGTGATAAGTAAGATGCATAAATATAATTTCCCTGGCTTACTCATTTCAAAATCCTTTGTGTTGTAAGACTAATATTATCCTTTGCTAAATACCAATCCCCCACCTTAAAATTAATATTTTCCTTCACGAAAAATTAAATTGAATTGCTCGAACAATCAATGAAGATTACAATATCTTTGATAATATGTCGTTTTTGAACCTTTCTAATTCTTACTTTGCAGTTGAAGCATTTGCTGTGCTACAAAATGACTTACAGATATCCTCATATAGGATACATGAGATTAATATTAGTAAGGTTGCAGATTTTCTAAACCATATTTTTCAATGCAATTGTATATATTTTTAATATTTATTTCGATTATTATTTGTGAAATTGTTGTCTAAAGATAGAATTTCTAATTTAATCTCAGTGAAAATATATTTTTAATTTTTAGGCAGGTAAAATGAATAAATTTAAATCGTTCGTTAAAACAACATTATTTGGAGGCTCTCTCGTTGTCTTACCAATCGTAATATTGATTCTTGTTTTTAGATGGTTATATGATTTTGTTGCGGATAAAATTAAACCAATAACTTATCTCATAGTTGAAGCAGTAAAACTGCAGGAATTTGTTGCCTCTATCCTCGCAATCGTTATAATCTTACTGGTTTTCTTTATTGTTGGAGTAATTGTAAAGACAAGGTTCGGCAAATTCTCATTTGAATTGATTGAACTGAATTTTCTTACGAGACTTCCTCTTTACAAAATCATTAAAGAAACCACGCTTCAACTGGTCGGTAGTGAAAAAACATTATTTAAATATGTTGCATTGGTAAATCTGTTTGGCAATGAAACACGTGTTACGGGATTTGTTACCGATGAGCATGAAGATGGAACCGTAACTGTATTTGTTCCGTCAGGTCCGGCCCCAACTGCAGGTTTCATATATCATATACCAAAAAATAATGTACGGAAAATTGATTATCCTGTTGATAAAGCCATGAAAACAATATTAAGTCTTGGTGCAGGATCGAAGGAGTTATTAAGTTCAAAAAACAACATTGAATAGATGTGTTTAATTTAATTATGGACGCGGGGATGGTTATTGATTGTTTTTAGTCAGAGTTGATTAATACTCTGGAATAGTTCTGAGATTATATTGATTAAATTTTTATGGACTGTGAGTATTACCAACAAAAAATCTCAATTCTTTTAATATATTTTAACATCAGCAATTATGCAGGTTTTACGAAATGAGTGAAGATGCTTTAGTTCAGTTAACCAGTGTTATTGTACTCGGAATAGCTGCACAATGGGTAGCCTGGAGATTGAGATTTCCGTCTATTCTATTTTTCCTTTTACTTGGATTTATTGCCGGTCCGGTAACAGGATTTTTACATCCCGATGAATTGATGGGGAACATTTTGCTTCCTGTTGTTTCTATATCAGTTGCAGTAATTCTATTCGAAGGTGGATTAACTTTGCGTTTGAGGGAACTACGTGAACTCGGAAGTGTAATAATTATTTTAATAACTGTTGGATCGATGATTACATGGATTTTTACTACTGCTGCGGCATATTATATTCTTCGTCTTGATCTCCGTTTATCAATTCTACTCGGCGCAATTTTAATTGTTACAGGTCCGACTGTAATTGGTCCGTT
>JASFSF010000178.1:0-5817 GCA_050114555.1 Ignavibacteria bacterium | reverse complement strand
ACCTTTTCCTGTAATGCCGGTTTATTTTTGGAATGATGAAGATGGAACAAAATATCATAATGCTTATTTTAATAAATTTGAAGGAGTGTGGACTCACGGTGATTATATTGAAATTAAGGACAATGGGGGAATCGTTGTTTATGGCAGATCGGATTCAACATTAAACCCCGGTGGTGTAAGAATCGGGACTTCTGAAATTTACAGAATTGTTGAAAAAATGGATGAAATTTCTGACAGTATAGTTGCAGGAAAAAAGATTAACAATGATGAGGAAATAATTTTATTTATTGTATTAAACGAAGGTGTAGAAATATCTGATGATCTCATTGGCAGGATAAAAAAAGAGATAAAATCAAACGCGTCACCCCGCTATGTTCCGTCATTTATTTACCCTGTTAACGAAATACCAAGAACTATAAGTGGTAAGAAAGTTGAAATTGCAGTTGCAAATATTATTAATAATAGGCATGTTGACAATCGGGATGCTTTAATTAATCCCGATTCACTCAAACAATTTGAATTATATAGATAAAAATAATCGGCAATTATTGAAGGAATAAATCAGAGATGGAAAATTTTCTTCCGGTTGAAAAGAACGATATTGTAATTGAAATTGTTAATCTGGTAAAAGCAACCAGGGACCAGGCAGAAGAATTAAAATCAATCTTACAAAAACACATTAATAATGAAAAATACAAAATAATCCTTGATTTAAATCATTGTGAATTTATTGATTCAACCTTTCTTGCGGTTATGATCACCGCACAAAAAGAATTGATAAAAAAGGGGGGGAGTTTAAAGATCTCATCTCCACAAACAGATGTTGCGACGGTCCTGGAGGTAACAAATATGAAAAAAGTCTTTGAAGTATATGACTCTACTTCAGAAGCGATAGAAAGTTTTTAATGAGATAGTTAATATATATCAGTTAACAACCTTCCCTGGATTTCTTCTTTTTCTTTTGTATAACATTTATCTTTGGTGGTGATTTTGGTACTGGTGTTTCATTATTCATCACGTTTTTGGAATTACCAATCTGTGGCTGACCTCCAAAATATTTGCTAACCTGTTTCATTTTTTCAAACGATTGTATTTGTTCGGGAGTTGCTTCGGAGATTAATGAGGGAAATAAAACATTTGTTTTCCAACCTTCCATACCACCTTTTAGTAAATAAACATTTTTGTGATTATCTGCTTTTAGAAGAAACCAAGCTTGTGCAGATAACTTTTCATCATCAGAATAGAGGAGAAATTTTTCATTTCGTGAAAAATCAGCATTCAGGATTTCATATACTGGTACATTCTCCGATCCCGGGATATTGTAATTGTTATACTTTTCAGGAATTCTGAGATCTATTAATCTATAATCAAGTTTTGCCTGGATAATCCAATCGGCTAAAATCTCGGGCGTTATAATATTCTCTTTCTCAATTGAAGAGAGGGCAATAGATTTTATATTTATCCTAGTTGATGTTCTATCATATGGGCTGGCTGCAAATATTGCTATGAAGCCTAAAATAATTGCCAGTATCCCGACTCGTTTTCGCACAGGTAATTCTGAAAATTTTTGAAGCATATTAATTCTCCGCTCTTTTCTTTGCCATAATTTTTTCACCCCACTCAACCAGGGTAAATCCCCCGATTGCAATCAGGATTACAGTGAACAAGATTAGTCCGTAGTTGATATCAAGTAATTGCGGGATATTAATCATACCCATTGATGCCGCGTTTAAGAATCCTTCTATCAGCGGATAAACTTCTCCAAAAACGAATATCCCAAACATCCCACCAAGTGCATAAACTATCCCATCAATTCTTCCTGTAGAAATTGAGACAGCTGAAGTTCCGGGACAATAGCCTCCGATCACAAAGCCGATACCCAGAATTAATCCACCAAGAACTTGTGCAAGCAAAAAGGTATTTCCATAGAATATTAGAGAGATGTCAAGCCAACCGATCCAGGATAAATAAAATACACCCATCATTGCAGTAACGATTGCAGTGAACATAACTTTAAATACACGCATATCGGTAAAATAAAATTGTGCTGCAAGCAAACGTGCACTTCCGAATCCGCCTTTTTCCAAAAAGAAACCGAAACCTATACCAATAACAAAAGCAAATATTAGACTTACTTCGTCATTAAAATATCCAAACTTAAAAAATGGTGTGTTCATATCCATTGCCTCCTGACGAAATAAGCCGTAGCGTATCCACCAATAAAAACCATTAACATAAATGCCCATCCGCCTACGCTCAGCATCGCACCACCCGTTAATCCCTGGCCGCTGGTACAACCGCGTGCCATCTTCGCTCCGAAACCCATAAGTGTTCCACCGATGAAAGCAAAAATTAACCGCTTCTTATTTGATATATTTGGCCCTTTTTCTATCATTAATTTATTTCTTCCTAATATTGCTCCGGAGATAAATCCACCAAAGAAAACTCCGATTATCAGGAATACAAGCCAATCCTTAAACGGACTAATTAAGCCATCACCGAGATATTTACTGTAGAAACTACTGTTGGCTGCATGTTCCGGTGATATAGTATTCACAATAACTGAAACAGTAGTAGATAATGCACCGGATGCACCAAGGCCTCTTCCCATAATAACAAAAGATGCAAGCAGGACAATCCCCAAACCAATTCCAACCAGGTAAGGATTCCAGTAGTATTTGGGAAATTGTTCTCCTTCCCTAGCATTATCCTCTAGATGATGTGAGAACCACTTTTTAATGTTGGTCATTTATATCTCCATTAATAAATTCTTCTAAAACCATGAACTATACTGACCTGCAGCTACGATAACAAAACGTAAAATTAATCCGCCAATTATAACCAGAATTGGTGCAACTGCAGTATGATGTATTTTATGATTCACAGCTAAGAGCTGAATGATAAGAGGAATAACTATTCCAATTCCAATTACAAAAACCCAGAACACGGCAGCAAAAGGACCGGTAAGGATTAATGATACTGCATCACTGGCGACCTGAGATGATGTTAAGAATCCGATTATCATTAGCAATAACACGAATAATTCAATTACTAAAAATCCGTTATCAGCTTTAGCAAGTAGCTCTCTTTCTTTCACATTCTTTGCAATGAGATGTACGAATGCAGCAGCTCCGGATAGTCCCGAGATTAAAAACAACAACCAAAGAATTGATGTATTCCATAACGGGCGCGCTCCAAGCGAACTAAGTAATATTCCTGTATAAATTCCAAGCAAGCCGCCAAGGATCATGTTTAGTACACCAATATTTTTTACCAGAACGGGACTTGCATTTATCTTTTCTGAGAGGTTTTTAACTATGGAATATTTGGCTGAAATATTTTCGGGAATTCGCATAAACATGTTTGCAATAAGAACCGGATAAACCAGCACCAGGATCCATGATCCCCAGGACATTGGTGAAGTTAATTCAAATGTTGTGTAAAGTCTCCAGACATATAGCTTGTGTTCCAGATCCAGGAAGAGAGCTAATATACCAAGGCTTAGTAAGATAAAACTAACTCTTGGCAAATAGTAACATGAGCAGTTGTTTTCTTTGTATTTACCACTAAACAGAAAGTAACCGGAAATAATCATCATTCCTGCAACCAATCCACCGAGAAAAAGATACACCGGTATCTCCCATCCCCAGGCAGAAAATATCGGATCAATTAAATGGTTATGTCTGGTAGTCGTAATTTCTTGCATACCTATACTCAGGTTAAATAAAATATTTGTGGTTTGGTTCCTGTCTCAGGAATCAATGCGTGAAATTTTCTTGATTGAAGAAGAATGCTAACCTTGCTGTTTACATCATCCAGATCGCCAAAGTACATACAATGAATTGGGCAAACGGAAACACATGCGGGATCTTGACCTTTCTCAACACGATGAATACAAAATGTACATTTATCAGCATAACCATCAGGATGAATAAATCTTGCATCATAAGGACAGGATGCCAGACAAGCTTTACAGCCTATGCACTCTTTGTGATTAACTAGAATTACTCCTCCAACATCGTGAACATGACTGGCACCTGTTGGACAGCACGTTACACACGGTGGATTTTTGCAATGGTTACATCTTTCAGATCTGATTTCCAGATTTATCGTAGGAAATTTTCCGATTGCTTCAGTAGTAATCCAATCCCTGCAGAAACCGAGGGGGACATTGTTTTCAGTCTGGCAGGTAACTACACAATCCTGGCAACCGACACACTTTTTCGTATCTATAACCATTCCGTACCTTGCCATACTAACTGCCCCACTCAAAAGTTACAAAGTTTACATTCATTCCTGTTCCACCCATTAATGGATCAGTCTTGTATTTTGTAAGAAGTTGTGAATCGCTTGCACCTTTTAAAAATGTGCTCTTCAGATGTTTAGATGTCTGACCAAATCCGTGAACCATATAAACACAATCTGTTCTGATTCTTTCTGTTGCCCGAATTTTAATCTTGTTGCTAATTACACCATCTTCGTTTTTCAGTTTAATATATTCACCATTCTTTAATCCGTATCGATTAACAACATCTTCATTTACCCATAATTCGTTTTCATCCATCAAGTCATTCAACAATGGGAATGATTGTGTTTTACTAAAGGTGTGAACAGGTGCTCTGCCGTATAATAATCTAAAATACCCGGGGGGCGGATCTTCGGGCTTTACATATTTTGGAATTGGATCGAATCCTGCTTCTTCAAGCTGAACAGAATAAAATTCGATTTTCCCCGATGGGGTATAGAATTCCGGTTCAACTCCGTCTTCGAAATAGAGAGATTCACCGGATTGTGTAACTACACCTTTCTCCTTTAATTCATTCAAACTTAGTCCGGCACCTTTTAATCTTGTGTCAAGATAATCTTCTACATTTTCCCAGGGGAAATATTTTCCTAGACCAAGTTTTTCTGCTAGTTTTTTTGCAATCCACCAGTTAGGTTTTTGATCTGCAGGAGCATCCACTACCGGTTGACGTAAGGATACAAATCCTTCCCTGAAAGATGAATTGTTTAAATCATCGTATCTTTCCAGGTAGACTGATTCAGGTAAAACAACATCTGCCCAGCCTGTTATTTCACTGGGGATTACATCTACAATGACAAGTAAATCAAGATTCTGGATCGCTTCGATTGTTTCCTGTTGGTTTGGAAGCGATTGTGTTAAATTCGTAGCATACACCAACCATCCTTTTATCGGGTATGGTTTTCCGGTTAAAGTTGCATCCCTTATTCCGGTTGAAACAGAACTTCCAAATGTAAATGGATATTTGTTATCCGGATTATCAACGCTAACTCTTACAGTTTTTGGATAGGGCGGATATTTGTATTGAGGAACATCATATTTATTTGGACTATAAAATCCACCTTTTCTTCCCCAACTTCCCATCAGTGCATTCAACAATGCAATCGCTCGGCTTCTTTGGGTATCGTCTCCATACCAGGTAACGTGTCTTCCGGGGTGAATAAGAGTTGCCGGTTTATAACGTGCCATTTCTCTTGCTGTTACCCTGATTAATTCTGGTTCAATTCCCGTTTCGGGGTAAGCCCATTCCGGTGTATATTCTGAAATTACCGCGGTAAACTGTTCGAATCCGAATGCGTATTTTTCAATATAGTCAACATCATAAAGTTTCTCTTTGACAATGACATTCATCCACGCAAGCAATAAAGCGATATCAGTTCCGGGTTTGATCGGTAAATAATATTTTGCTTTACCGGCAGCTACAGAAAATCTGGGATCTACAACAATAATGGACGCGTCGTTTTCAATCGCTTCGGCAAATTCCTGAACCTGGGTGTTATGCATATTTTCACCAA
>JASFSF010000177.1:0-5831 GCA_050114555.1 Ignavibacteria bacterium | reverse complement strand
CAACACTGCCGGGAATTTCAATTACAAAGGCTCGGGAACTGCTTCAGCAAACCGATAAAATAATCAGATCATTCCCTGAAGTAGAATCTGTTTTTGGAAAAATCGGTAGAGCAGAAACTGCAACAGATCCTGCACCTTTAACAATGATCGAAACAACAATACGTTTAAAACCTCCGGATGAATGGCGTGATGGAATGACACCGGACAAACTTATTGAAGAATTAAATAACGCTATTCAAATTCCCGGATTAACAAATGCCTGGACAATGCCGATAAAGACAAGGATAGATATGCTTTCCACAGGAATTAAAACTCCGGTAGGAATTAAAATCGCGGGCGAGGATTTAAATGTTCTCCAAGATCTAGGAAAACAGGTTGAAGAAATAATGAAATCTATTCCGGGTACACGTTCAGCTTATGCAGAAAGATCGGTTGGTGGTAATTATGTTGATTTTGTTATAGACAGAAACTCAATTGCAAGATATGGATTAACAGTTGCAAATGTGCAGGATGTGTTTATGTCTGCGATTGGCGGGATGAATATCACTAAAACTGTAGAAGGACTCGAAAGATATCCTGTAAACTTACGTTACCAGAGAGATTACCGTGAAAATATTGAATCATTGAAAAGAGTATTGGTTTCGATACCTGCCGGTGGATATGTTCCGCTTGAACAACTTGGTGCCATTCTTATAAAGAAAGGTCCACCAATGATTAAATCTGAAAACGCTAGACCTAATACATGGGTTTATGTAGATCTTAAGAACGTTGATGTTGGAACGTACATAGACAATGCAAAGAAAATACTTGATGAAAATCTTCTGTTGCCACCGGGCTACTCAATAAAGTGGAGCGGACAATATGAATATATGGAACGTGCTGCAAAACATCTTTCAATGGTTATACCGTTAACCTTGTTGATTGTAATCGTTCTTTTATTCATTAATACAAAATCATTTGTAAAAACATCAATCATATTGTTAACAATCCCCTTTTCAATGGTAGGTGCAATATGGTATCTTTATTTCGCCGGGTATAATTTAAGCGTCGCTGTTTGGGTTGGAATAATCGCTCTGCTTGGTGTTAGTGCAGAAACCGGTGTTGTTATGCTTTTATACCTCGATATAGCGTATGAAAAATTTAAGAATAGTAATATGCTGAAGAGTCTTGCCGATCTGCGTGAAGCAATTTTTGAAGGTGCCGTAAAAAGAATAAGACCAAAAATGATGACAGTAATGACAACCATGCTTGGCCTCTTGCCGATCCTTATAGGTCTGGGTGCAGGTTCAGATGTTATGAAAAGGATTGCAGTTCCAATGGTAGGCGGCATAATTACAAGTCTGATAATGGAACTGACTCTCTTCCCCGCAATATTTTATGCAATTAAAAAAAGAGAACTGAGTAAAATAGTGAAGGCTGATAATAATTAAAGGAACTCATCCCCCAGCCCCTTCTCTTACAAAGAGTTTGTGTGAAAATTATGAAATAAGAGAGATGATTAATAACTTTAGTAAAAAAAGCGGAGAAAAAATTGTCCGAGATAAGTCCTAAAAGCAGATATCAGGAGGAGATGTTCAGCAGCCTGGATGCACAGGTAGATAAGGCTTCAATAGTTAGAGTCATCGATAAAGTGGTCGATAAAATATATGTCACAAAGAATCAGGCAGTAGAAAAACAATCCGAAGCAGGCAGACCTGAATATCCCAAAAGAAGCTTGTTGAAGTTGTACATCTATGGTTATATGAACAGGGTAAAAAGTTCCAGGAGATTGGAGAGAGAATGTAAGGTAAACATAGAGGTAATGTGGCTGATGGGTAAGCTAAAGCCGGATCACTGGACAATTTCATACTTCAGGAAAGAAAATCAGGAAGAAATAAAACAAGCAATAAAAACATTTAACAAATTTTTGTTTGATAGTGGGTACATAGAAGGAAAGACGATAGTAATAGATGGAACAAAACTAAAAGCAAATGCATCATCGTCTGGTAATATGGATATGGAACAGATTAAGGAACGAGTTAAACAAACGGAAGAAAAAATCACATATTACCTGGAAGTATTCAATCAAGCGGATTCTGAAGAAGATGAGATAGAAGAGCTCAGGAAAGAAAAAGAAGAACTGCTCAGGCAAATAGAAGAGTTAAAGAGAGGGAATAAAAAAGTATATGTCAAAACAGACCCGGATTCAAACGTAATGAAAACCAAACAAGGAAAGCAGGCAGCCTATAATGTTCAAATCAGTTGCGATGGCAAACATAAGCTAATAGTAGCAACGGATGTAAACAGCCGGGCAAATGACTTTGAAGAATTAGAGAGTATGTATCAAAAGAGCAAAGAGATGCAGGGCGGTAGAGGACCTGAAGAAATAATAGCCGATGCAGGATATTATTCACCTGAAAAGATAGAACATATAGAGAAAGATGAAAAATTAAAGACGTATGTTGCCCCACTGCCGGAAAGAGGAAAGGGAAAATTTCTCTATGATAGGGGGAATGACCAATATATATGTCAGATGGGAAAGATATTAAAATTTGAGAAGCAGAAAAAAGACATAAGAGGAAGAAAGAAAAGATACTACAGATGTTATCAGTGCGAGGGATGTACAGCCAGAGAACAGTGTACGAGTTCAACTAAGGGCAGGATAAAGATCAGATATATAAATCAGGATTTTCGGGATAAGTACCGGGCAAAGATGCAAAGCAGAGAATCAAAAGAAAAATTAAAGTTTAGAAAAGCAATTGTAGAACACCCAATAGGAACGATAAAATTATGGCTGGGTAAGAACCCATTGTTGACACGGGGGGTTCAAAAGGTTAATACGGAAATAAGTCTGGTCACATTATCCTATAATCTTTTAAGGCTATTTAACATAGAAAAATTTGAACGGTTAAATGAAAAGATTGATAATTATCAATGGCAGATGGTTTGAAGAAACCATCTTTTTACTTTTGCAATCAAAAATGTTAGAATATTTTACCGAACTTAAATACAACAATGAAAAAAACTAATGAAACGAATTTTCACACAGCCTCTAATGAGTCGGGGGAAACACACCATAGTGGGGGACGGTCACGCCTGCGCTTCCAACTACGCTACCAACTACGCTTTAGCTTCGTTGGTCAGGAAGGCTACGGTGGATAAAAAAGCTTCTGCCTACGCAAATGCTACGGCAGACAAGACAGTGGATAGGTCACGCCTTCACAATGTTACGGTGGGCAAGAGTATAGGTATTTGTTTTGAAATGAAAAATTGAAGTAAACATTATGTGAGATTACTGTAGCCGAGTAGTCTCCCGAAAAGACGGGGCAGGCGTGACAGCCTTGAATGGACAAAATAGAATAATCTATTTTTTAGCATATTTTACTTTAAGATCTGCTCTTATTTTTATGGCTTTTATTAAGGCTAACGCAGAATCTTTTTGGGCTGGAACATATTTTTGAATTAGTTTACCTTC
Source organism: Ignavibacteria bacterium (assembly GCA_050114555.1). GTDB lineage: Bacteria > Bacteroidota > Ignavibacteria > Ignavibacteriales > Ignavibacteriaceae > BMS3ABIN03. The sequence continues at coordinate 2,377 of JASFSF010000177.1, read as the reverse complement.
CTCGTCATAACCAAGAGTAACCATTAATGCATTGCCTTTTTTTATGATACCGGCTGGTAAATTATTCTTTTTAGATTTTTGTGGTTTGGTAAGTAAGCATCGGTTGTGTCCATTTAATCTAATACTAATATTGTCGATGCCATCTCTCCACTCTAAACATTTTTTAAGTGCCTTGTTGTAGGAACAGTTTGGCGTAATACTAAATACCTTTTGCTTATAGCCGGAGGTTCCCAGTCTGACTCTTACAAGAAGATAGTTTCTTTTAGGATACCAATAAATATACTTGTGTTTTGTTTTCATAACTTAAAGTTGGGTTAATAATGGACAAAATAGAAAAATTCATTCGCAATTATAATGCTATTGAAGGATATTTGGGAGCAGAATAAGTCCCCGGTTCTATTAAATACGATTAACATTTAGGGGTTTATATATTTCTATGTGAAAACAAAATAAACCAGATATGTTTGTTATAAATTGCTGATGATGGTCTTAACGGTGTGATATATTAAAAACCCCCACCTTTGTTCAAACAACCTCTTAGCAAGCAGGACTTCGGTGGATAAAAAAACTTCTGCCTTCGCAAATGCTACGGCAGACAAGTCGGTGGGCAAGCCTGCCGTATGATGTGCGAGGAACACATCACACGGGTGGATTGTGGCAGGGATTCTGTTATGGAAGATTTATTTTACGAGAATCATCTTCTTAGTTTCAATAAAAGAGCCGGCTTGAAGTCTATAAAAGTAGATTCCACTTGCTAATGAGGAAGCGTCTAATTCCAAGTTATAGAATCCTGCAGGTTTTTCTTCATCTACCAGTGTTGCAACTTCTTTACCTAAAATATCATAAACCTTGAGTATAATAAAACTATTCTGTGGTACTTGATATTTTATAGTTGTTGTAGGATTAAATGGGTTAGGGTAATTTTGGGATAGAAAATGCTTTGTGGGAAGAATAAGATCTGTAAAGTTGACAGAAGTGACGCTATCTGAAGTAAACTTGAAAATATACCCATTGCTTCCTACGGCCCATCCAAGATTTTCATTAATCATATAGAGGCCACCGTTAAATATAAAGGATATACGATATATACCATTTGATTTAATCCAAGTACGCCCGCTATCTGTGGTATTATAAATGTCAGATCTACTCCAAGCCCAACCATTTGCCTCACTAATAAAACTAATATTAGTTGTCCAATAAGCAAATGAACTCGGATTATGTGAAACTTGCCACCACGTATCACCACCGTTTATAGTTTTAAATACTGCCCCGCCTTCAATAGTGTAACCGACTAGCGAATCCAAAAAATCAATAGCTGTAAAGTCCCTTGCTATTTCAAACCACGAATTACCTCCATCAGTAGTTCTAAAATTAGGAGTTCCTATGGAACCTGTTCTACCAATCAGCCAGCCATTTAAATCATCACAAAATATTATTCTTTTCAAATACTGAACAGCGAAATCTCCTTGAAATTCCCAGGTATTCCCCCCATCGCGAGTTCTAAATACCTTTCTACCAGCAATAACAAAGAAATTAAGCTCATCAAAAAAGAATACATCTCTAATTAAATCAGATGGAGGATGAAAATTAATTATATCCCAATTGTTACCACCATCGGTACTACGCAATAGACTAGTATAAGAAAACATCCATAGTTGTTCATTAAACTTTAATATTCTGTTTAGACCTTCATCAATATCTATTTCTTCCCTAATCCAAGTTTCTCCACCATTGGTAGTGTGCAGTAATATTGTACTATCATTCAAAGGATAGTGTAATAATTGATTGCCAACAACCCATCCTTCGAGCTCATTAATAAATAATACATCATCCAAAGCGCCATAATAAATATCAAGTCTTCTATCGAAATGTTCCCAACTATTTCCACCATCTGTTGTATTAAGAATAAAACCTGTTGAACCTGTGCACCATCCCTTACTATAGTCATCAATAAGTATACTCCTGAAACCATCACCTGGTCCAGGTGGATCCATATAACTTTCTATATTCCAGGTTATGCCGCTATTTGTAGTCTTCCCAATGTAATCATTATGAATACCCCAGCCTGTGGACTCATCAGCAAAATATATTTCTGACCAATCATAGGTATAATTTTGATAGTTCCAAGTTTTACCTCCATTATTTGTACGATAGAATTTTGATCCCTGAGCCACACTCTTAGTTGTTAGCCATCCAATGGAATCATTTAAGAAATATATACTACTATATTTGGTATCTCCACTGTCCAAAACCAGCCAGGATTTACCCCCATTTGTTGTTCTTAAAAGTCCCCCTTTCGAATCAGGATCAACATCTAAGTTGGGGGGGCTATAATATCCTGCAAGTAACCAGCCTTTTTCCTCAGTTTGAAATAAAA
>JASFSF010000176.1:0-5838 GCA_050114555.1 Ignavibacteria bacterium | reverse complement strand
ATTTAATTAAAGAATTAAAGGAGGTTGCTATGATAGATTACAAGCTTGGGCACTGGATTTTTATTTTACTCTTGACATTACTTTGTTGGGCTTGTTCAAGCGGTTTACAGAAGACTTATGAGGGAGATAATCTGTCAAACAATGAAATTGCACAAATCTTATGTACAAATTATATTGCTGAGATTATCGAAATTGATGGAAAGGCAATAACCGACATCAAACATAGTTTCTTTACAGGAGGTGCCGAAATTGCACTTTTACCCGGTAAGCATTCGTTAACAGCGGTTTTTTCAACAAATCAGGAGCGTACAATTACATTTAGTGTAGAGGCCGGCAAGCGTTATGAACTGGACCGTTGGGGCGATGATGCTGTTTTAATTGATATTCAGAATAAAGAAACATGGTTAGAATCTTGGGATAAGTTATATGGAGGAATGAATGAAGAATTATTAAACAAACAGATTAAGTCCTTAGTTACACCAATACCCAATCCGGATGATGTGATCGTGCGCAGTTTGGAACATAATCCGGATGTACGATTAGTAAGCATTGATAACAAAAAGTACTCCAGCGTCAATACCGGATTTGCTTTACGTTTACCCCCCGGCAAACATAGTTTTGAAATCCGGGTTGAAATTACCCGGGGATTTTTCCAAGCCAATTTATATAGTACGATGACACAAGAAATCTCGACATACTTCGAACCCGGAAGTATATATGTCCTTTACTCGAAGGCTGACTTAGACAATAGGACATGGGAACCTGTAATTGTCAAGGATATATCTTTTAAATATCCGGATATCGAATTCGAAAATGAGGTAATAAAACAATATGAAATATTCAGGGCAAAAGAAAAGGTAAGAGAGAAACTTCTTGCAGATATGACTATGACTGATTTATTAAAATTGTTTAATGAAAACGGGATTGATGGAAAATTTTCTCCGGACAATTCACCCTCGCCATACAATACCAAAGGTGTTTTTCATTCTATGAATGATGTTCTTATAATGACAAAGTATGATGATGAGAATAGCCTTAATATTTATGACTTGCAGGAAAGATTACTTATTGAATGGACTGAAAGAGCTAGAGTAGTTGAGATTGAAATAGATGGATATATTGTTGAAACCATTATTGTCGGGAACAAATCAGAAAGTATCAACAAGGATTCTAAAGAAGGTGATAAGAACGAATTCAAAAGTATGGCGAATCGGTCGACTCTCAGGAAGTTTAATCATGAGTACGGATATATGGAGGTGTTTTATATGCGTGATGATCCGTTTTTTATTTGTGGGATTACACAAAGCAGTACATTATATAACAAAATAGAACAAATTCTTTTGAATATTGGCAAATAATTTTTAGAAATATAAAGTCTCATTATCTCTAAATAAGATGATGTTGAATTAATAATTTAACTCAATAGAAGCTGAATCCCTGCCAATCCAAACTTTAATAATATACAAATATAATGTAACAGATTTTTTATTACTTGTCGATCATTAAGATTTGATTGATTGTCAATAAGTATTTTTACAATTTAAAATAAAAAACTCTATTTCATTGGTAAGAGTACTTCAGGAGAGAAAAATGAATAAATTACTTAATTTTATTTATCCCACTGTTATTTTGCTATGTTTAATTTTTATACAACCAGGTTGTAGTAGCAATGAGAACCCGGCAGATGGTGGAATAGGTTCAACTACCGTAACGGGAACATTAACATTACCTGCAGTTGCCAATGGCAAAACATTTGCAGTTATCATAGATAATGATAGTGATGGAGACAATGGATTTTTATATTCAGTAACAGGTACATGTAGTAGTGGAACAACCTTGAATTATTCAATCAATAATGTAGCTGAAGGCAACTATTATATTTACGCAGTTGTTTTTGTAGTCGGCGATACAACTCAGGGTCCACAAACCGGTGATTATCTGGGAATTTATGGTGGTACAATTTCAAATCCCCCGACGAGTAGAAACGCATCGGTGCCGTCATCAGGAACTGTTACGTTTAATATAACTCTTTATGTAATGTCTTAATTACTCTTGTAATTAATAGAACATCACAAAAAATAAAGAAGAAAGGGAGGATAATGTCTTAAAAATTATTTTTTAGAGTTTTAATTATCCTTTATTTACTATTCAGTATAATTCTTGAATAAGAATTATAACACCAACATTCTAAATGTTTCGGCTATTATTTAAGTTTGATGAAATTATTAGCCGCAATTCATTAACTTTATTTTTCTTGCCTTCCCTGTTGATAATGGTTAGTTTAATAATATAATATTATAAGGGAATCTATTATGAGTATGTCAACTAAAGTTATTCTTATTCTTGCCTTATTTTATATTTACCTGCCAAAACCATCCTTTGCGCAGATATTATCAAATACCGATGAGAGTGAATTTTTAACGAAAGGGTGGTCAAACGGAATATTTTGGGAAACTCTTAATACGCAGGAAAAAATCTATTATATAGTAGGATTGGAAGAAGGATTAGCACTTGCCAAAAACTATGTCGGTGAAGCATCTGAATATGATGAACTTATTATTGAAGGATATCATATGTCTGACTTCACCAGTGAGATAGATACATTCTATTCAGACAGCACCAACATTAATATTCCAATCGCATTTGCATACCATTACATGATCAAGAAGATGAAAGGAAAAACTGCAGAAGAACTGGAAGAATATGTAGAATGGTTACGTAATTATATTAAAGATTAACTGTTTCATTTTATTACTATCTCTTTAGATGTAAGAATTGTAGGATTGGAATAGGATGTACTAGAATTATAACTTACAATATTTTGCCTGATAAGTATTGTTGTGAATTTTCATTATTTGCTAATGTTTAAACATTCATTGCGCTCTGGATCTGTAAATGTTAAATTTCATTAATTCAGATCAATGGGAGTTGATATGAAACCAAGAATTGATAAAACGTCCTTTGGCAGTATCACAATTAATGGAGAAACTTTTGAGCATGATATTCTAATCCGGTTAAATGGAGGGATAACAAAAAGAAAAAAGAAACTATCTAAAAAATATTACAATACCTCACATAAAATTTCGGCTGAAGAAGCCGAATATATTCACGAAAAAGGTGTCTCAAAGTTGTTGATCGGAAGCGGGCAAACTGGTATGGTAAAACTATCAGAGGAAGCTGCAGCTTTATTTAATGAGAAAAATTGTGTGGTAGAGATATTACCTACCGGTAAAGCAATTGAAAAGTGGAATGAAGAAGAGGGTAGTGTCATAGGTTTGTTTCATCTTACTTGTTAAGATGTGCTTAAAAGAAATAATAATCTTGAATTATCTCACTTTAAAAACGAATCGCCATCACTGCTTTACTAGTTGAAATAAGCAGTTATATCATATTGTTAACTGAATTTTCTTGCTTCTGGCAGCTAGGATTTGCAATTTAAATTACTTATTCCTCCATTATTTCAGTTTATATAATCAATAAACATAATATAGGAAGGAGAGCAGAATGAAACTTAATGTATTATTTATCATTACTGCAATCATTGCTACAGTATTTGGGCTTGTATTTGTATTCATACCGGCACAGGTGTTATCGTTGTATGGTATTGAATCCAATGCAAGTCTGGATTATATAGGGCAACTTTTTGGATCTGCACTAATTGGGCTTGGTCTAATTTCCTGGTTAGCAAGAAATGCTTCCGATTCAGATGCACGAGGAGCCATTGTGCTCTCATTCTTCATCGCAGACGGAATCGGATTTATAGTAGCCCTAATTGGTCAGCTGAATAATATTGTAAATAGCCTGGGCTGGTCGACGGTTGCAATATACTTTTTACTTTCGCTTGGTTTCGGATATTTTAGATTTACTAAGACTGCTTCATAAATAATCTAAATCTTTAATCTGATAACACATATGGATTTTGTGCCTATTGTAACTTTAAACTGGGATAGGTTTCTTTCGGTGAAAATCAGGTAGTTGATGTTAATGAAATAATGAATATAAGTGTGTTATAAATTAAAGAATTAGGAAGGCTATTAAATTCTGAAATGAAATTAATGCGAGTCAAAAGAATTGTAATTACAGTAGTTGGATTCACCGTTTTAATAATTGGGATTTTGCTCATCGTATTGCCCGGTCCGGCTTTTATTGTAATCCCGGTTGGGTTGGCTATCCTGGCGACTGAGTATGAGTGGCCTAAAAAGGTTTTTAATAAGATTAAGAGGAAAGCACAATAATCGTTTAGTCTTTAGATTCTTTATTCTTAATGTGAAAATCTAAATAGAAAGAGTGAATATGAAAACGCTATTATTTATAACTTACCTGATTGTAAGTTCTGTTCAGGTATATTCTCAGCAAGCAAGTGATTATTTTCCCTCTCAGATCGGATTTGAATGGAACTTCAAATCAGTTCCTCTTGATTCAGTAAATAATCCCATAAATTCATTAGCATATTTTAGGAAAGATTCTTTTGCCTCAGTTGCAACTTACGAAGGAAAACTTGCAAACATTGTTTTAACAAAGTCAGGTCCGCTTCAGACAATTTCACTTCAGCCCTATCTGGATTCACTATACTACCATGTCGATGGAACAAATGGCTTTGAATATTATAACATAAGCGGCATCAAAGACTTTTTACTTCAGTTAGATTCATCCGGGATAGCACCGTCTTTTAACTTTGTTGATTTCTTTACTTCGCTCCAGGACTGGTACCCTGTTTATCAATTTGCATTAGCTGTAAACTCTGAATATACCCTCAAACAAGTTGATGAAGTAATTTTTATAGATCCGTTAAATGTTCCGGTTCGATTTGAATATCTTGGAACACGATTGCCGGATGAGGCTAAACAAACTGTACTCGGCAATTTAAATTGCAAAAAATTCTTACTTCAGTGGAAAGTGATAGCTTTCTTTTTTACTAATTTACTTACACTAAATGATACTATATGGATTGCACCGGGCAATTGGATTGTTGAGGAAATTACTCCGTGTCAGTATGTAGATAATTTAACTTCGTTTGGAGTAGATCCTTTCACTATTCCAGGACTTCAAACAAAACTAACCGATGAGATTGTTTCGGTGCAGGGTGATGAGATTGCCCCTGTTTCATTTACTCTTAAACAAAACTATCCCAATCCATTTAATCCAACAACAAAAATAAGATATGAGATACCGAAGAGAAGTTTTGTTACACTTAAGGTATGTGATATTTTAGGAAAGGAAGTTGTAACTCTTGTTAGTGAAGAAAAAATACAAGGTAATTATGAAGTCAACTTCGATGCATCTTCACTTACAAGCGGTATCTACTTCTATCAACTTATAGCTGGTTTTTTAATTGAGACTAAGAAAATGGTTTTAGTTAAATAATATAAAGAGGTGGAGAGATGTATCATATAAACAAAACATACTTAGTTCATCTTCTGTCATTCATTTTTATTATCGCATTTTCAAATTGGACAATTGCTCAAGTGTCAGATTATGAAAAACTAAAGGAACTTGACAAAGAATTCAAAAAGTTGGTAGAAGAGTGGAATTACTTTGAAAAATTAAAGGAAAAAGCTAAAGATCATTATATTGAATATGAATATGTAGTGAAGAAAAAAGACGGCAAAAACTATAAAGAACCGAGAATAAAGTTTGTTCCTAAGGATGAAATTCATGAAAAAGTGGAGAAAATGTTGGAAAATCTTGAGTTTGCCAGAGCTGAAGCCTATATAAAGGAATATGAGGATAGAACTAATAGTATGATTAAAAGCTGGGATGACAGGCAAAATTACATAGTAGATAAAAATATGGAACTCAATGCTGCTAAACGGAGAGTTTTAGAACGATCAATAGACA
>JASFSF010000175.1:0-5865 GCA_050114555.1 Ignavibacteria bacterium | reverse complement strand
AATTTGAAGCAAGCGATTATATGATGTACAATAGGAACGATGAAATTTACATTATCGAAAGAAGGTTTGTTCAAAGCTCACAGAAATTTGAAGCAAGAATTCTGAAAACAAGAATTGGAGAGGAACCTAAACAAATTTGGGCCTGGTTTGAGGATAAGTGGAGAATTGGGGAAGGTGGATTTTTTATGAAGTCGGAGAATGAAATTGTTTTTGGCTCATATCCCGAAATTTCCATATTAAAGAAAGGTGGAGAGCCAACAAGGCTGTTTGAGTTTAAGGAACCGATTAAAAAAATACGGTGTGTACCGGAAGATAATTTATTGTTATTAGGAGATGATAAATCCTGGTTAACTGACCTGCAAGGTAACAAAATCACTCAATGGGAAAATTTGACACTAGATTCAGTTCAAAATGCTCCGTTAAATAGAAACCACATATTTGATGCCGATTACAAAAATGGAAAATTGTTACTAGCAAATTGGGGCAATAGGTCATTTGATATATTAGACTCTGACGGCAATAGAATTTCATTCATACAACAAAACGAGCCCCTGATCCCACACTGGGTCGCTTTCTGGGGAGAGAATAAATTTCTTTTCTCATCAAAATTTGTTTTTAACGGAAGTAATCCAGAACCTCACTTATTGTTATACACAGCAAATAAAGAAAAAATTACTATTTGGTCGAAAGGAACTGGGGAATAATATTTAAAAATATATAGGCGCAAGGTCGTTATACATACATTAAATAATTAAACTAAAAAAAACCATTAATGAATTTACAACCAACATTAGAAAATGAATTAATAACCCTAAGACCATTAAGAGAAAATGATTTTGAGGCGCTGTATGAAGTGGCTAAAGATCCTTTGATCTGGGAACAGCATCCTGATACGGAGCGATATAAAAAGGAAAATTTTAAGAAGTTATTTGCTGAGTTTATTGAATCACGCGGAACACTAATCGTCATAGATGCAAAAACAGGTAAAGTTATCGGCGCTTCACGATATCACGGATATAGTAAAACTAAAAGTGAAGTTGAGATCGGCTGGACATTTTTAGCAAGAGCGTACTGGGGCGGCATCTATAATAAGGAAATGAAGCTCTTAATGCTAAAGCACGCATTTAAATTTGTCAAAAATGTTGTCTTTCTCGTCGGACCTGAAAATATCCGGTCGCAAAAAGCTGTTGAGAAAATCGGAGGGAAATTTGTTGGTAAACGATTGGATGGCAGTGGTCACGAAAGTATGGTTTACCGGATTACCACTGATGACTTTATTTAGAATTATTTCTCCACATTCAACTTAACCTGCTCAAGAACATAATCTGTAACAGCTTTTGCTTCAGCAGGTTTTAAACCCGGATTTGGCATTGGTGGGAAATTATCGTCAATCTTAGTGGGATTTTTAATAAATGCAAGCAGCAGATCTTCTTTACCAAAATATTTTGGTACAACATCGTTATGTGCCGGTCCTACAAGTTTTGTTTCGAATTTGTGGCAAGCTGCACAACGAACATCGTAAATCTTTTTACCGCTAAGCAGTTCGGGACCGCTCTCCCCTTTAAGGTCTGATAGAATTTCTTCATACTCAACAGCAAGCACAGCAGAGTGCATTTTTGTTGCATTGTTAACTACCATCTGGTCGCTAATTATAACGGATAGCACAACAAATAAAACAGTGAAGAATAACAGCGCAGTATATTTACTACTGAATCGAGCAAATATCATATAAAGGAAATGAAGTGCGAGGAAAATTAGTATAAGTCCGATTACGGTATAAGCAAACACAGCACCTGATAAAAAACTTTGAGGAACAATAATCAGATTGGCAAAGAGCAGTAATGGAATTAACAGAAGCGAAACGAGTGTAATGTTAACAATTCTGCTTCTTATAAACTTTCCATACTCTTCATTCTCAATTCCTTTAGCATTATCAAGATAGAAAGATGCAAAGAGAATTCCGCTGCAAGCCACCGCAAGCGATGTAACCAGCAGCAACAGAAACCTTATTATAACAACAGAACTGAAAAGTGCACTGAACAATCCTTCGGGCATCCAGAATTCATAAAATAAAGCAAATGATATTCCTGCAGTAAAAAACCATAACGAGATGAATAGTATTAATACTCCTGCCAGTCCTGCAATAAAGCTTAGAGTTCTGGAATACGTATAGTTAAAGATTAACGCTACTATAATTAAGATGACAGAAGCTGCCAGATAATCAAGAACTGAAGATTCCGTTGCCTGGAATATCTGTGAATAGATTAAAATTATGGTAACAAGTGGAGCGATACCGAGAATTATTCCAAGGCTTTTCTTTGATGCTGAAAATGAAATAATATCTTTTGATAACTGCCTGTAGTGTCCGTCCGGATCATCTTTTTGATCCCTGTTAAAAACGACAGATAGGAATGTTCCCCACAAATGCAGACTTATAAACGGAATAAACAAAAACAAAACGAGAACAAGCAGGTAGTGAAGCAGTTGAATATGTTCAGCAGATTGTGGCAGCGCTATATCTTTTAAAAACTCCATTTATAATCTCTACATTAAATTCAAACAATTAGTTTATCGATTGATATTACAAGTGCAACCAGCAATGCAAAAAGATTTATATCCCTGAACGCAAACCTGAATGAAAATTTTTCCGACTGACGGCTTAACATTTTTGTAGCATTCCAGGTAAGCCATATTCCGCCCGCAAGCAATGAATAATAAACAAATGAAAATTCCATCACTCCAAAAAAAGGTATTATCAATCCAGTAACTACTGTTGCAATCATCCACATAAATATAATTCTTGAAAGCTGTTCCCTGCTGAAATATTTTGTGATAGTCGGGAAACCTGCTTCTTCATATTCCTTATCAAGCGCAGTGAGCAGAAGCCAGAAGTGCGGTACCTGCCATATAAAAAAGAAAAATGAGATAATAATTATTTCTTTATCGAACAAATTCCCTCCTGCAGCAATCCATCCCACTGCCGGTGGAATAGCACCAACAAGTGAACCGGGCAGAATTGCAAACGAACTTTTTCTCTTCAATGGCGTGTAAAAACCGTTATACCATAACAGGTTTAACCACGCAAGACTCATCGGAAGCCAACCGGATCCAAAATATAAAATCACTGTTCCGGGAATTAAGAAACAAGCTGTCAGCAGCCATGCCGATTTAACAGAAATCCTGCCTGAAGGAAGAGGTCTTTCTTTTGTTCGGTTCATTAACGCATCGGTTTTACGTTCCTGAATATGATTAATAACAGCAGACCCGCACGCAAGCAGAAGTATTCCAAGTACTACGACAAGAAAATCATAATTTAACTTGCCGGCATACGCGATAAATCCGACAGCAGTAGTAAGAGTTACAAAGATTGTAATTTTAATCTTCGTTAGATCAAACAATATTTTGATTTTGGATTTCAATTAATATTCTATCCTTAATCACCCTGCAACTGCTTTAACAATTCAAGATCTTCATCACTAACACCGTACAGCCAGTTATTGAACTGCTCTTCCGGCATTGAAACAATCTTACTATACATATATGAATGATGCATTCCGCAGTATTCGGCACATGCAATATCATATTCACCTATATCATTTGCTATGAACCAGGCAAGTCGCTCAGTACCGGGATATACATCTTTTTTAAGCCTGAACGCCGGGATAAAGAATGAATGGTTTACATCGACCGATCTTAATACAAGTTTTATTGGTTGTTGATAAGGAACGTACAGAGTATCGCTGACCGTTCCGTTCTCATAAGTGAACTGCCATTTCCACATTTGCGCTGTTACTTCTACCGTCATTGCATTATCAGGGATATCAACCATCTTTTTATAACCGACCCACCCGTACCAAAATAAAATCAAAACTAGCAGAGTTGGTATAGAAGTCCAGATAATTTCAAGTTTAGTATTACTGTGTACGTTTTCTGCCCTGGGATTTCTCTTACGGTTGTACTTGATAATAAAGGTTATCATCAATACAGTAATCAGGACCAGGAAGAACACGGCTATCGCTATCGCTAAAAGAAATACGCTATCTACTGATTCTACAAAATTCGAAGCGCCACTTGACATAAAAATCCCTTATTGAAAAGAATAATCCGTAAACAACAGTACGAATGATATAACTAAAAAGAATAATGCTACAAGCCCAAAAATTTTGAACACTCTGCTTTCACTTCTTAAATGCATGAAAATGGTCAGGACAAGATAAGCCTTTACCGAGGCAATGCTCAAGGCTGTAGCTACCGTTATCCCGCCGATATTAATTCCGGCTATTGCAACTGTCAATCCCGTCAATATTAATAACGCCAGCCATACCAAAATATACGGTACATAACTGTGTGAATGATTTTTATTTGAATCGTTGTTATTCATCTATCACCATTAAGTTATCAGATAAAACAGCGGGAAAAGGAAAATCCAGATTATATCGACTAAGTGCCAGTATAAACCTGTGTTCTCCAGTTTAACATAATTATCGTGGGTAACAATACCTTTAGATGTAAATCTCATAAGTACGGCGATCATTACCATACCAACAATAACATGAAGACCGTGTAATCCTGTCATTACGTAATAAAGTCCAAAAAATAATATCTGACCGGCATCTGCATTAAGTAGAGTTTCAGAACCCGGATAAATACCATGGTTGAACTTTGCAGTCCATTCAAAGTATTTATTAACCATAAAGAAGAGTGCAAGAGCTATGGTCAGAAACTGGAAGAATATAGAAAGACTTTTTTTATTCCTTTGTATGGCAGTGATCGACATTGCCATAGTTAAACTGCTCGTCAGCAGTATTATCGTATTAAAAGTTCCAATAACAGTATTTAATTCCTGTGCAGCAATATGAAATGCTTCCGGATTGGCAAACCTGTATACGGAGTAAGCAATAAACATACCTCCGAAAAGTATCAGCTCGGTAAAAAGGAAAAGCCACATTCCCAGTCGTGCGCCAATATCATCGCGGTGAATGTGTGCTGTATGTGCCTGTGTTTCTGTACTCAAACTATTTTTCCTCCTGAAGCGGAATTTCATTATCTATATACCGGTACGGTCTTTCCTCAATCACGGGAATTTCAGCAAAGTTTTCGTGTGTAGGCGGAGTATCGATCTGCCATTCAAGTGTTTCTCCTCCCCAGATGTTCTTCTCAGTAACCACAGGTCCGCTCCTGAGAGCGCGAATTAAATTGTAGAACATCATTAAAATACCGAGAACAACAATCCAGGAACCCACCGTTGAAATAAAATGATAAGGCTGGAACTGGGGCAAATAATCGAAATATCTTCTTGGCATTCCAAGCCAGCCCATTACAAGCATCGGGAAGTAAAGAAAATTAAATCCTATAAAAATGAACCAGAATGCTACTTTAGCAAAATTTCGGTTATACATTCTCCCGAACATTTTAGGAAGCCAGTAATGCAAGGCAGCGAACAATGCAAAACCCGTTCCTCCGAACATCACATAATGAAAGTGACCAACAATAAACGATGTATCGTGAATCTGCATATCGATCGCAAGTACGCCTGCCATCACACCGGTTAACCCGCCGATTGAAAAAAGAAATATAAAAGCTAATATATAAAGCATAGGTGTAGCAAGATCGATCGATCCTTTATACAAAGTGGCTACCCAGTTAAAAACTTTTACCGCACTTGGAATAGCAACGAGCATCGTAAGCAATGAAAAGATAAACTGCCCGGTATCACTCATACCGGCAGTAAACATATGGTGCGCCCAAACAAGCGATCCGAATAATGCAATGGCAATGCTTGAAAAAGCAATAAATTTATATCCAAAAATGGTTCTGTGTGCAAAAACCGGAATGATCTCCGAAACAATTCCCATCGCCGGGAGA
>JASFSF010000174.1:0-5897 GCA_050114555.1 Ignavibacteria bacterium | reverse complement strand
ACAAAAACGATGCTGGTATTATACCCCAAAATACCCTGATAGCCAGGATATCTTTCTACTGGAAGTATAACTAAGAACCAGGATAACCTTTATAACAGTTGAAACACAAATCTGATTTCTGCCAGTTAACTGATTTTGCCCAATAATAAAAGTTGCAAGTGAGTGTCCTCCTGTTTAACTTAGCACTATCCTATAGAAAATATTGAAATAACAAACTTGTTAATATGCCTACATTTTTTGATTCGTGGCTGCCATTAATTTACCTGTATGTAGCAGGTGGTATATTTTTCTTTTTCGGGATGTACCTTGTAAAACGCAGCAGTGCAATCGACCTTTCTTTGAAAAGACACCGATTCTGGTATAGAGTAATGTTATTTGGATTTTTCTACTTTGTCTTTCTTCACTTTATCATAACCATTGCAGCACTTTATTTCTGAATATGGGACAGGAAACTTTTCACAACATAGGAACTTCTACAGACTGGATAGTAATGGTTGTTTACTTCCTGTTGATTATGCTTTTCGGAAGTTATTTTGGTAAGTATAACAGGAGTACAAAGGATTTCTTTTTTGGCGGAAGAAGATTTGCCTGGTGGCTGATTGCATTCTCCATTGTTGCAACAGGCGTTGGAAGCCATAGTTTTGTTAAATACTCAGCAAAAGGATTTGAACACGGCTTCTCCTCAACGATGACTTACATAAACGACTGGTTTTTTATCCCGTTCTTTCTTTTTGGATGGCTGCCGATAATCGTTTACACAAAGATCAGATCTATCCCCGAATATTTTGAAAAGCGCTTCAGTCCCTCAGCAAGATTCCTGGCTACATTACTCTTACTGTTTTATATGATTGGTTATATAGGAATCGGATTTCTTACACTCGGAAAAGCTGTTATTCCAATGCTGCCCGAAAGCTTTCAGCTCTTTGGAATGACGTTCGATATTACATTGATGGGGGCGGTAATTGTTATAGCAATTATAACAGGTATCTACATAACATTTGGCGGACAAACAGCGGTTATATTCACAGATCTTTTACAGGGATTCATCCTGCTCTTTGCAGGTCTGTTTCTTTTTGCACTCGGGATAAGCTACGTTGGCGGCTTTGATGTTTTCTGGAATTTACTACCTACCGAATGGAAGATGCCTTTAGCCAAATTCAACGATCCATCCAGCTTTAATTTTGTTGGAATATTCTGGCAGGATGGTGTCGCGGGTTCTATTGGATTCCTGTTTTTAAACATGGGATTAATCATGCGCTTTATGGCAACCAAAAGTGTTAATGAGGGCAGAAAAGCCGCAGCATTCAATATACTGTTCATGCTTCCGATATCAGCTATAGTTGTTGGAAATGCCGGCTGGATTGGCAAAGCGATTTCAGTTGCAAGTCCAGATATAGTACCTCCAAATACATCACCTGATCAGATTTTTGTTGTTGTTGCAAACATTGTTGCATCACCCGGTGTGTTCGGATTTATTATGGCTGCCCTTACTGCCGCACTTATGTCTACAGTAGATACACTCATCAATGCAACTGCTGCAATTTATATTAATGATGTACACAGACCGATAAAAAAGTGGTTAAAAAAGTATGATGAAGATGCAAAATCTGAAGACAGGCACGAGCTGCTCTCCGCAAGAGTTGCATCGGTTGTGATAACAACTCTTGGGGTGATAGCAGTTCTGGTTTTCAGAGACTTCCCTACTGTTTACGAAGCTCACGGGTTTTTCCATTCAACATTAACACCGCCGCTTGTGGTTGCGATTTTCCTCGGGATATTCTGGCGAAAATTTACGCCGGCTGCCGTTATATCAACATTTTTAGGTGGCGTTGTGCTCATGATTCTCGGAGCTAACTATCCCGGAATTTTAATCGCTCCGTTTGATCATGGAATCGAAATGAATCCCGATCACCCTTACTCATATATCAGGGCTTTGTATAATCTTGTTGTTTGTGGTGTAATCGGTATTGTAGCAACTTATACAACCGGGTTGCAGAAGAGAATAGTAAATTCCATAAAGCAAAAAGATAACCATAAAACTTTAATGTACGGTTTAACTTTTGTTGCCGGATTAATATTTATTGGACTTGTGTTTAGTTCGTCTCTTATGGTTCTTCATGCCGATTCTTATTTTGAAATTATTTCGATGATAGTTCTTGCATTGTTAATGTCTGCTCTTGTTTCACTAAGTGTTAATTACTTCGTTAAGTATGATCCGGAAGTGCAAACTCTTGGTTTAACCGCATGGTCTATATCAAAGGCGAAAGAAATGTTTAAGGGTCGTAAGATAAATGATGTAGAGGGCAAGGATGTAAAAGTTAACTGGGAGATAAAACCGGGTGATGAAGAAACGGTAAACTTCTCCAAATCCGACATGGAAATGATGAAAGCAGAAGTCGGTGACCTGGTGTATTTAACTGATGCAAGAAAAATTTTCGGTGGATTAAAATCGGTTCACTCTGTTTACGGCGAACCGCACGATGAACCGGGCAAGGTTTATATAACAGATGAAGACAGAAAGAACGGTCAATTCGTAGAAGGTAAAGTTCTTACCGCAGAAAAAGAGATGTAGAGAATATTCACCTATCCTTTCTACCTCAATTTAACACCAAGTTTATTGTTTGATTTATTCACCGTATCAATTTAATTTAACTGATCATACATTAGGTGGATAAATGGAACAAAAACATTTTTATTACTGGACTACTCTAGTACTTTTTATATTTTTATCAGTGTTCCTTATTAGCTGCAGTGAGTCCGGACCAACTCAACCCCCCGTTAATTTCGATCAATTAAATGAAGCTTATGATATTGCACGCCAGATGCAAGAAATAAGAAGCTTAGTAGTAGAACAAAGCGGATCAATTATTGCGGAAGAATATTTTAATGGTTATGATCCTCAAGATTTGCATGATGTTCGTTCTGTTACTAAAAGCTTTTCTTCTGCATTAATTGGAATTGCAATTGATAAAGGTTTTATTGAAAGTGTATCCCAAACTTTATCGGATTATCTTAATCCAGCAGAAAACTATCTGGAAGATGGACGAGGAGATATTAGCATACACCAATTGCTTACAATGACGGCTGGACTGGAATGGTTCGAACTTGGGGGTAACTCAGAATTCAACCAATGGGTTACGTCACCTGATCAAATTAATTACTATCTTAATAAACCTTTCGTTTCACCACCTGGAACTCAATTTAATTACAGCGATGGGGCTGCACATATGGTGTCTGTAATTGTGAAAGAAGCAACAGGAATGAGTGCCAGTGATTTTGCTGATCAGTATCTTTTTCAACCATTAGGAATTACCATTCGACCATGGTTAGCCGATAACCGGGGATATAATTATGGAGGAGTAGGATTAAAAATCACTCCTGAAGACATGCTGAAGTTTGGGAGACTCTATTTGCAAAATGGAGTATATAATGGACAACGCATCATATCATCATCATGGATTGAGTTGTCCACTCAAAATCATATTGAAACTAACAATGTCGTTCCTTTCGGACAAAACTATGGTTATTATTGGTGGCTCACCCACGAACATTCCCTCGATATTTATTTTGCAATGGGATATGGCGGACAATTTTTAATACTGGTTCCTGAACGCGATACGATAATTGTTGCGACCTGCCGTTGGTGGAACACCGGTGGTCGTGCTGATGAAAATTGGTACCAGATAATATCTTTAATTATGAATTATATTATCCCGACACTTGGATGATGAAAAAACTCAGAAAGGATCCTGTTTATAGAAATATTCCGTAAAAATTTATAACCAGGATTCCTTCTGTACGAAAACCATACCAATTAAAACAACCAAACATCCTCAATTACATGAACAACACCATTCGAAGCATCCACTGTTCCAAGAAGTTTTGAACCATTTACGAAGGTATCTCCGTCCTTAACTTCAACATCTACATACTGTCCGGTTGCTAAATATAGTTTAGTACCATGCTTCAACAAGTCTCCCGCAAAAGTACCCGGTGCTGCATGCGAAGTTATAATGTTAGCGAGTTTATTCTTGTTTTCAGGTTTTAAAAGTTCATCTAACGTTCCTTCCGGTAGTTTATCGAATGCAGCGTTATTTGGTGCAAAAACAGTCAGCGGACCTGGATTAACAAGAACATTTTCAAGTTCTGCAGCTTTAACTCCGGCAACAAGTGTTGAATGATCTTCAGATGAAATTGCTATTTGCAAAATATTAAGTGCAGATACATCATCAACTACCCCTGACTGACCGTGTGTATCAAACTCGTCTTCACCAAAACTCCCCTCGTCATTACTTTGGCAGGAATAGAATGAAATGACCAAGCATGATAAGATAAATATTCCAAATAGACTTATTTTAGCCATTTTATCCTCACTTCTTTAATGATTGATTTATTGCAATAATTAACTGCTATTAATAGTTATGTCCAATAACCAGACTAATTTATCCTATTTAATATTTAATTGCAATAGGGAGTTTAAATATTTGGAAGGATACAAATTGATCCCGGATTGTACTTGAAACCTGTTACTGTAATTAAAATAAAAAACGTACGCTGCATATTTCAGCAACGTACGTTTTGGGATGTGAATTATACTATTTACTTATTTCAGCAGCATCAACTTTTTACTATCGACAAAGTTGCCTGCTTTAATTCTGTAAATATAAACACCACTAGCCAATTGAGAAGCATCCCAGTTTACATCGTAACGACCAGCCTGAAGTTCCTGATTCATAAGAGTAGCAACTTCAGCTCCAAGAACGTCGTAGACTTTGAGTTCTACCTGTGCTGCTTCGGGCAATGCAAATTTAATTGTGGTAGATGGATTAAACGGGTTTGGATAGTTCTGAGATAAACTATAAACAGTTGGTAATGCATCTCCATTATTTGCATCCGTAACGTTTTGAATATTCAGATTGTCTATCGCCCAACCCCATGCGTTTGTGAATGCATCAGCAAACAATCTAAATCTTATAACCACCTCATCACCCGCATTGAATGTATCTAACAGATTTAGAGTATGGTTTACAAACATTGTTGCATCACCGGCACCGGAAGCATTATAGGTTGCCAACCACGTTGCATCGTAGCCGGCATCATAACCATCAGCAAGCGGTAACCATGTAGTACCATTGTCAATGCTTCCCTCAACAACTACATAATCCCAGAAATCATCATCACCAAATTCTGATCCAGCTTCTCCTGGTTCAACAATTGCCACATCATCATAAGATAACAGTGCATCTGAACTTGCAACAATTATTGGAATGGTAAGTGTGTATGTGAATTCAACATTGTTTGGGTAACCATGAGGTGAATGCACTGCTCCATCATCAAATCCAGCAGGAGTATTTAACGTAAATCCAATACTCACAAAATCATCGTCAGAATCATTGAAATCATTAACATACATATTCTGTGCAGCTTGTAACGGTAAAATATCTACATCATAAGCCGGAGATTTGAATGTTGATCCATTAGCAAATGATTCAACGGATAGAGAAATAGTGTATAATTCATCAGCTGGCAACACAATTTCGAGATTTGAACCTGCTGGTCCGGAGTTCGCTCCTAAAGTCTGATAAACTTCACCATCAATAAGAACGTGTGTTGAATCATAAGCAGAAGGAAGAGTTACACGGGCATAAACCATACCGGCAAATCCACCGTTGATGTTGCCTAATCTCGGAGCCAGTGTTGCTTCAGGAGGTTCATAACCGGCAAGTTCCGGCAATGCTACACTCCAAATACCCCGTCCATGTGTAGCAACTACAACTTCATCATTTACAATTAACATGTCATAGGCTGAAACAGATGGGAATCCGTTGTTAGCATCAGCCCAGGTTGCACCGCCATCGGTAGATTCGAAAATTCCGATCTCCGTACCGGCCCAAATT
>JASFSF010000173.1:0-5925 GCA_050114555.1 Ignavibacteria bacterium | reverse complement strand
CCGGTATGACCCCAATAGACAGTGTGGTTATTGATAAATAAGACTTCAGAAGTAGTTGCCATTCCAACTAATTCTTTCTCTTTTTTTGTCAGTAAATTAAGCTCTGAATTTGCATGTATGATTGAATCGCGAATTTTAGTAAGATTATTTCTTTCATCGGATGATATGAAAAAATCTTTTATTGATTTAACACAGCTTTTTGATGCGTTGCTGGCTCCCACCCCGCTGCTTAGTCCATCGCATACAATACACAGCACACCATCATCCATTACCTCAACTGTAATGGCATCTTCATTTATACTCTTTCCCTTACCTTTTCTTGTTATCGATTTGTACCTGTAGCCCATTCAGATATACCGGGTAGATTGTAAAAGCAATAGTTAAAATCAGCCTCACATCGGAATGATAAATATAATTCAATTTCCCGATAATTCCATATTATCTTTAAAGTTTTAACACAGAGAACATTAATAGATTTAGAATAGACCTATAATCAGCCTATAGAACGAAAATTGAAATACTCACAGAGAGGCAGTATATTTGGCTTTCATTTTTTATTTGATTTTTAACCGATTTCTTAATACAGTATTCAAATAACATAAGCATCTGGGCGAGAATGGCGGAATTTGGTAGACGCGCTAGATTTAGGATCTAGTACCGAAAGGTGTCGGGGTTCGAGTCCCCGTTCTCGCACATCTTTTTGCAAAATATAAAGTTGAATTGAGGTAGAATTGGAATTTAACGTTAATGAACTTTCCGCATCGGAAAATGAAGTTGAAGTAACTTTAAAATATGATGAGATTAAAACAGATATTGAAGCTGAGGTAAAAAAGCAAGCAAAAACTATTCAGCTTCCGGGATTTAGGAAAGGCAAAGTTCCGGCAAGTATGATCAAAAAACGTTTTGGCGATTCACTGGAATATGATGCATCCGAAAAAGTAGCTAACAAACATTTCTGGGATCTCGCAAAAGAAAAATTGTTTAATCCCATTGGGCAGCCTACTATGACCGAACTGGATTTCAAACCCGGTGAAGATCTTAAGTTCAAAGTGAAGTTTGAAGTAGTTCCGCAGATTGAGGTGAAAGATTACACGAACCAGAAGATTGAAATTCCCGATTTCAAAGTAAAAGACTCAGATGTTGAAAAAGAAATTGATCATATAATACGATCCAATAAATCACTGGAAGAAGCTGATGTTGTCGGTGAGAATAATAACTACCTCCTCGATACATTAATTTATAAATTAAAAGAAGATGGCGAACCTGAAAATGAAAAAGGAGAAAAAATTGAGATCGATTTAACCAGCGAAGGAGTAAACAAAGAGATTATTGAGAAATCAAAAGGTAAAAAGGTCGGTGATTCATTTAACTTTAGCGTTGATGATGAAAGAACCGTAAAGAATGATAAAGGGAAAGAAGAAAAAGTAAAAGATCATTTTAATTACAAAGTGCAGTTAAACGGAATTAAAAAAATTACATTCCCGGAATTAAATGAAGAGCTAATTAAAAAAGTTACCAAGGATAAAGCATCGAATGAAGAGGATTTGAGATCCCAGATAAAAACCGATATTGAAAAATATTATGAGCAGCAAACCGAGGAAATAACCAGAGGTAAATTAATTTCTGCAATTGTTAAGAACAACGACTTCCCACCGCCATCCACCTTAGTCAACAGCACTTTAGACTCCATTGCAAAGAATGAAGAAGATTATTTCAAAAGCCAGGGTGCTAAAAATATAAAACTTGATGACATTAAAGCACGTTATAAGGTTATGGCAGAAAATGATGTAAAATGGTATTTAATTAAATACGCAATATTGAAAAAAGAAGATATTCAGGTATCGGACGAGGCGTTGAAAGAACTAGCAGAAAAGGATGCAGAAAAAACAGGAATTTCGGCTGAGAAAATGTTCAATTATTACAAAAACTCCGGACAAAATGAGAAACTGTTAGATCAGAAATTATTCGACTTTCTTAAAGAAAAAAACAATATTGCAAAAGTTGATCCCGAAATTTTAGCAAAAAGAGATAAAAAGGAATAAGTATGAACAATCATCCCGAAATTTATAACCAGTTAGTACCTTATGTTATTGAGCAAACAGGACGCGGTGAACGAGGAATGGATATATATTCCAGGTTACTGCGTGAACGTATTGTTTTTATCGGTACTCCGATTGACGATCACATCGCGAGTTTAACGATTGCACAATTAATTTTCCTGGAAGCCGAAGATGCTGAGAAAGATATCAATGTATATATTAATACACCCGGTGGTAGTGTTACAGCCGGACTAGCCATATATGATACAATGCGTTATATCAAACCGAGTATTTCAACAATATGTGTTGGAATGGCTGCAAGCATGGGTGCGATTTTACTAACAGCCGGAACCAAAGGAAAGCGTTCTGCCCTTCCAAACTCAAAAATTATGATACATCAACCCTGGGTTGGCGGTTTACAGGGTCAGACTACAGATATAGAAATTCATGCAAAAGAAATGTTAAAAACCAGAGATACTTTATACAGCATTCTGGTAAAGCACACCGGTAAAACGATTGAACAGATCACGAAAGATTGCGACCGGGACTATTTTCTTAGTTCTGAAGAAGCTAAAAAATATAATCTTATCGACAATATCCTGGAAACCCGGATGGCACCCGACAAAAAATAGTTATTGGGGGATGATTCTCATCCCCTAAATTCCTCACTTTAAAATTCAGCTACATTATTCCCGATTAGATATTAAATTCATCACAGTTCAGAAATATTCGCTTGTCAAAGGAGTAAATAAAATATATCTTCATAATCATCATTATTTAACAATGATAAACTAATTTCGATATGATTGGACATAGATTCACACAATATATTCCGGATAACCTAAGTGGAAGTGCATTTGAAAATCTACTTAAGATTTTTATGCAGCTGATCGTAATTACATCCGGTGATGTCTCTGAAACCCTGAACTGGATGAATGAAGTGGACCGAAAATATAATCTGACTGACGATGATTATGGAATGGGTGATTTTATTGAAGATTTGAAAAAGAACGGTTATATCAGCAATGATGAACCTAATCAAACTTATATCTTAACAGCAAAAAGCGAGAGAACAATCCGGAAACAATCACTGGAAGAAATATTCAGCAAATTGAAAAAATCGAAACGTGGAAATCACAGAACATCATTTTCAGGTCATGGAGATGAATTAACATCCGAAAGAAGAGAATACTATTTCGGTGACAAACCGGATCAAATTGATATTACAAACTCGATTAAAAATGCACAAATAAATCATGGCATAGATGACTTTAAGCTAACCGAGAATGATCTGGAAATTGAGGAGTTTGATTACAAAGCACTTAACTCTACAGTACTTATGATAGATATATCCCACTCGATGATTTTATATGGCGAGGACCGGATCACTCCGGCTAAAAAAGTGGCGATGGCATTATCAGAACTTATAACAACAAACTATCCAAAGGATACGCTAGATGTAATTGTATTTGGCAATGACGCCTGGCAAATCGATATGAAAGATATTCCTTATCTGCAAGTTGGCCCTTATCACACAAACACCATTGCTGGTTTGGAATTAGCAAATGATATTCTGCGAAAAAGAAAAACAAACAACAAGCAGATATTTATGATTACAGATGGAAAGCCAACCTGTTTGAAGGTCGGGATAAAATATTATAAAAACAGTTTCGGATTGGATAGAAAAATATTAAACAAAACTTTTAACCAGGCTGCAAAATGCAGAAAAACCGGAATAACAATTACAACTTTTATGATTGCAAGTGATCCATATTTGCAGGAGTTCGTCAGGGAATTTACAAAAATTAATCACGGCAGAGCTTACTATAGTTCGTTAAATGGTTTAGGTGATTTCATATTTGAAGATTATATCCGCAACAGGAGAAAAAGAGTTTATTAATTAACTATGATAGTATATGAAAATTAACAAGATAAATACACTAAGAGAATTAAAAGAAAGTAATTACAAACCAAGATCCATCAAAGATGAAATGAGAGAGAATCTGATTTCATCATTGAAAAATAATATTAATCCTTTCGATGGGATTATTGGATATGATAATACCGTAATACCGGAACTTCAAACCGCTATTTTATCGAGGCATAACATTATCCTGCTTGGACTGAGAGGACAGGCAAAAACTAAAATTGCCAGAATGATGACAAGACTACTCGACGAATATATTCCGGTTATAGAGGGATCTGAATTAAACGAGGATCCATTCATTCCGCTATCAGCAGTTTCAAAAAAGATTCTGGAAGTTGAAGGAGATGATACTAAAATTACCTGGATGCACAGGGATGAGCGTTACACGGAAAAATTAGCAACGCCTGATGTAACTGTGGCTGACCTGATTGGTGATGTAGATCCGATAAAAGCAGCTGCATTAAAACTGCCTTATTCCGATGAAAGAGTAATCCATTTCGGATTGGTTCCCAGATCGCACAGATCAATTTTCGTAATGAACGAACTTCCCGACTTACAGGCAAGAATTCAGGTTGCATTATTTAATATTCTGGAAGAACGTGATATACAGATTCGCGGTTTTAAGATAAGGTTGCCTCTCGATATGCAATTTATATTCACCGCTAATCCCGAAGATTATACAAACCGCGGTTCAATTGTTACACCGCTAAAGGATAGAATCGATAGTCAGATTTTAACTCATTATCCAAAGAACATTGAACATGGAAGACAGATTACTGAGCAGGAAGCTGACATTACTAAAGATCAGCAACAGACAATTAGTTCAACAGAGCTGTTAAAAAATCTTGTTGAAATGATAGCATTTGAAGCCAGGGGAAGTGAATACATCGATGAGAAGAGCGGAGTTTCAGCCAGACTTACAATCTCAGCGTACGAAAATCTTATCAGTACTGCAGAAAGAAGGAATCTTATTAATAATGAAAAAAATACCCAATTAAGAATCAGTGATCTCTTTGGTATTTTCCCATCAATTACCGGTAAGATAGAATTGGTGTACGAAGGAGAGCAGGAAGGTCCATATAAAGTTGCGCAAATATTAATTGGTAAGGCTATAAAGAAATGTTTCGGTCAGTTTTTCCCTTCACCGGAAAAACTAAAAAAGGCAGAAACCGAATCTCCATATCAACCAATTATCAAGTGGTTTAAAAAGGGTAACAAAGTAGAACTGTTATCTGAATTGAGCAATAAGGATTACAAAAAAACATTGCAGTCTGTTCCGGGTCTTAGAGATATCGTATCCCGGCATATTGCAGATACTCATCCGGATAATGATCTGCTTTTAATGGAATTCATTTTATTCGGATTGGCTGAACATTCATTGCTAAGCAGGCACAATATTGATAACGGAATTCAGTTTAAAGATATGCTGAGCACTATGTTTTCAAGTGCAGATACAGATTTCGACCTGGACGACCCGGAACAATTCGCATAACATGTTAGATTGAACCAAAGTACAATTTTTTTACTCACCGGTCATTTGTTATTTTAGATAATAACCATCTATAATTTTACTTTAATTTGATTAGATCATAATGTCTGATAAGAAAAAAAAGATAATTATTATAGGACCGGCATATCCTTACAGGGGCGGAAATGCTTTATTTGTTTCTCACACCTATGATGTACTTAAGGTAAATTTTAATGTAAAAATTTATAACTACAAACTGCTGTATCCTTCCATATTTTTCCCCGGCACTACACAAATAGATGAGAGTGAGAAAAAAGTTTTTAACGTACCAAATGAGAGAGTTATAAACTCAATTTCTCCTTTTAACTGGATCTCAGTTGCCAATAGATTGAAAAGAGAAAATGCTGATCTGATAATATTCGATTGGTGGCATCCTTTCTTTGGTTTGTGTCATGGTGTAATCTCATATCTAATTAAAAAATATTACGCAA
>JASFSF010000172.1:0-5946 GCA_050114555.1 Ignavibacteria bacterium | reverse complement strand
TTATATAATCCCTGTCGATATGTGTATAAATTTGTGTGGTGGAAATATCGGCATGCCCAAGCATTTCCTGAACAGCTCTAAGATCCGCTCCTCCTTCCAACAAATGGGTGGCAAATGAATGTCTGAACGTGTGTGGATGAACTTCTTTCTTTATCCTCGATAAACGAACATATTTATCTACTATTTTCCACAATCCCATTCTCGAAAGCATTCTGCCTCTTACATTTAAGAACAAAATGTTTTCACTTTTTAATTTCTTTTCCAGCAAGGGACGGCTGTTCAAAAGATATTCCTCAACCCACTTTATTGCCGAACTGCCTATCGGAATTATCCTCTCTTTAGAACCTTTACCTAAAACTCTAATTACTTCTTCATTAAAAAACAAATCCGATACTTTCAAATTTATTAATTCCGAAACCCTGGTACCACATGCATATAACAATTCGAGAAGAGCTTTATCCCTTAGTCCTAATTTCCCGGACACATCAGGAATATTAAGAATGGCATCTATTTCCTCAATTGTTAGTACGACAGGTAAATTTTTAGAGAGCTTGGGGGAACTTAATTTATCAACGGGATTTTCTTTAATGTAATTTTTTTGATGAAGATAAATAAAAAAACTTTTTATTGATGAGAAGTACCGCGCTGATGTAGTGCTTGATAACCCGATCTTATCCAATAATTTAAAAAATTCTGTCAGATGAAGATTAGTTACATCAGAAAGATCATTGACTTCTATTCCACTTAAGAAATTTATTAACGATTCTATATCACTTTTATAGGATGAGATTGTATTCTTTGAGAGGTTTCTTTCAAGTTTTAAAACTGAAAGATACTCTTTAAGAAAAGCGTTCATTAATTTTCTTGTTGTTGTTTTTCCCCTTTTTCCATTTCATCCTGCTTGGGGTACCTTATTCGTCTGTGATGCTGTCCAAGAAGAATATTTAAGAAGGTTTCTTTAACCTTTGTAACGTCGCTATAAGTAACAGGGGAATCATTAAGCTGGCCTGAGTCAATCCTTGCTTTAAAAATTCCATTTATGATATTTTCAATTTTCTCACTGTCGGGATCATCAATCGACCGGACAGCTGATTCACATCCATCAGCAAGCATAAGTATCGCTGTTTCTTTTGTATTTGGTTTCGGTCCCGGATACCTGTAGTCATCTATGTTAACCTTATCTTCCCCATAAAGTTTTTTGGCCCTCTCGTAGAAGTAAGTCATCACTGAAGTACCATGATGCATTGGAATAAAATCGATTATCTCCCTAGGTAAGTCCGAATCTTCAGCCAACTGAATTCCCTCTTTAACATGATTGACTATTAACTCTGTGCTTTCTTCGGGTGAGAGGTTTTCATGTACGTTTTGGTTATCCGACTGGTTCTCAACAAAATTCTGTGGAGTAATGGTTTTACCTATATCGTGATAATATGCTCCAACTCTTGCAAGAAGGGGATTTGCATCAATTTTTTCTGCAGCAGTCTCGCTCATCGTTCCCAACGTCATCGAGTGGTTAAATGTTCCAGGCGCTTTTAAAGCGAGCTCTTTCAGTAACGGCCGGTCATAATTTAATAATTCTAACAAAGTCAAATCGGTTG
The DNA here is from genome assembly GCA_050114555.1 of Ignavibacteria bacterium. Classification (GTDB taxonomy): domain Bacteria; phylum Bacteroidota; class Ignavibacteria; order Ignavibacteriales; family Ignavibacteriaceae; genus BMS3ABIN03. The sequence goes on along the minus strand of JASFSF010000172.1, from coordinate 4,348 downwards.
TAATGTTAAAAAACCTTTCAAAGAAAATCAGCAGTCCATATGTAAGTACAGGACTTATTAAAGCATTCGAACCGGCAAAAGCAAATTCAACAAGCATTGTATCAAAAGAGGCAAATCGTTCCAAACCAAACGCAATTAAAGAAACGGTATAGCTGAAAAGAATGATCAGGAATGAACGGAAGATTTGTGTCCGGTTTTTTATATCTCGCACAGTGTAAACAGCTAATCCTCCGGCAATCATATTCATTGCAACAAAGGTATAATCATTTGCACGAAGAGCTCCAATCACCAATGAAAGAATAACCGTACAATAAAATCCAACACGGGAATCAAAAATAATTGTAAACAACATTGAAGCAGCCGGAATAAAAATCAGAAATTGAATGGGTACTTCAACTGCAATTTGGTTAACCAGAAATGTAACAAATGATATTAAAATAAATATTATAGAAATTAGAATAAGCTTGGTATTATCATAAAAGATTTTCTTTCTGAAAAGAACAAGATATACCGCCAGCAGTGAGAGCAGAAGCATGATGTGCAGAGATTTACCGACTGTTTGAAGGAATAATCCTTCCTCTGCGGCAATTTCTCCCTTTGCTTCTTTGTATGACTCTATTTTTAACTTAGTTTCCTTTGTAACGCGTTCGTGTTTGGCTATTATTCTTTCATTTTCATTCACAATACCTGAGTATTTTGAAACATTATTTCTGGCCTGTTCAATCTCCTCATTCGTAAGTCTGCTGCTGAAAACCAGATTTGGAAATAAAAAATGAGATGAATACTCAATTAATGCTGCTTCTGTCTCATCAGGATAATTAAACCGTTCGATTTCTTTTTCTATTTCTGCAAGGGCATGATCTAAAAACAAATGGTTTTTAATTGGTTCTATTTTATCTACATTTCCAACTCTTATAGCCAGACTATCATTAATTTCCAGATCAGAATTAATGCTAAGTATACCCCTATTATAAATCTTGTTTAACACGAATCCTGCGACAGAGAACAAATCCCGCAGCTTTGGTTCCCCGGTTTGTATCAGGTTTCTTTCTCTCAGCCGGATTGATTTAAATTTTGAAAAAGCCGGCATACTGAGAAACGATGTATTTAATTCTTCAAGTGAATCCACGTCTAGATTATGATCAAGAACTTCGATCAGATATATACCATATTTATAAAGCGAGTCGAGACTGACTGAGCTAAGCCGATCATTTTGCACAAAGACGGGGTAAACACTTTCCTCGGCTAATCGAAGTTCCTCCTGGTAAGTTTCAACACTTTTGATAATCGGGAAAGGTATTGAAGCAATTAAATCGTCTTTGAGCCAGATTGATCCTTCTGTTACTTCAGATTCTATCGATTCGCCCTTGGGAAACATTAATACTATTAATGTAACTGTAACAAGAGCGATAATAATCTTATAAATTAATTTCTTTGTCGATATTTCTTTTGATAACTCTGCCATCTTTAACTACTTTTTGCCCGGAGAACCATATCGAGAAACTCTGCAACTCCTTCATGGTTATTTGATCTTTCAGTAACATGATCGGCTTTGCGTAACAGCTCGGGAATAGAGTTAGCAACTGCAACTTTTATTGCCTTAGAATCAAACATACTTATATCGTTGTACCAATCACCCATAACTGCAGCATTTTCAGGTTTAATCTTAAGATACTTTAGCAAGCGGTGCAATCCTTTCCCTTTGGACGAACCGGATTTTCTGATTTCCAAATAATAAATTCCCTTCTGGCTATGGGATCGAAAATACGAAACATCACATCCGGTTGCATACGGAAATTCAAACTTGTTTCGAACAAATTCTATTGATTCTTTACTATCGCCTGCATAAAAAATTTCCAGGGTTCCATCAAGGTATTCATCATACGATTCTACTTCTTCATATCTTGCACCGAATTTGCTGGATATTGATGGAATAACCGAATTCGTTTCTGTGTAATATATTGCATCAGAGTGACATAGTGCAACATTCAATAAATAATCCTGAGCATATTTTGTTGCTTTCCTTACATATTTTTGCTTAATAAATGATTCGAAAATCGTTCGTCCGCCGGGAAAGTCTTTAATCAGGCTGCCATCAAGCGATATTATCGGATTAGCAATCTCCAGATCTTTTGCCAGGTCAATCACTGCTGAATGCAGCCTGCCGGTAGCAAATGAAAAAAGAACATCATACTTGTGAAGTTCACAAATCAGTTTTTTCGTCTCAGGACCAATTAATCCTTTCCTGTTTACCAACGTGCCATCAACATCCGAAACTATTATTTTGATATTCCTTAATCTCTCTATATCCGACATACAATATTTCTATTACGCTTATGTCTCGCTTTCATCAACATAGTGGTCTGGTTATCCTGTTCTGTTTGACCAAATAATTGTAATTTTGCTTATAATAATATATAAAAACTGATGCTTTTTATTTATGTTATCAGTGCAAAAATACTAAGTTCAATTGAGTTTCTTATACTCCAGAAATAAATTAGCAACACCAGCAAAGTCGTGTAATATTTTTAGGATGTAATATGGATAATATTATAATATATGCCGTAGTAGGACTAATATTAATATTACTGATAATGATTTTAATCAGGAAAGCCGGTTCCGAAAAAAAAATCAGTTTTAAAGACAAAATGTCTCTCGATAATATGATGAATGTGGAGACTCACCTTAAAGAAGATAAACCAACCGGGCAAAAAGAAACAGATTCTGAATCGTTTGATGATTCATTCGATAAAACTTTTGCAGGTGAATTTGGTTACGATTTTGGGAAAACATCTACTTCAGTAAGCGAAAAAGGGCTTGCTTTATTGAAAGGAGGTAAAACTGAAGAGGCAATAAAATTTTTTAATAAGGCAATTACAGAAAATCCTGCCGATCCCTATGCTTATTATAACCGTGGTTTGGCAAAAAGTAAATTAAACTTAATGAAGGATGCAATCGACGATTTTACAGATGCAATGCTCCGCCATATCAATAAACCTGATGCGTTCTATCAAAGAGGTAAGATGCGATTTAAAATGGGGGACAAGGAAAATGCCTTAAAAGATTTTGCCGAATACATTTCCCACAATCAGTCAAATGCAGATGCTTATTTTTTGAAAGGATCACTTGAATTTGATAATGAAAATTATAAAGCAGCAATAGATGATCTTAGCAATGCTGTTGCATTAGATGATAATCATGCGGATGCATATTTCAAAAGAGGCCTGGCAAGACACTCCACAGGCTACACAGTAGCTGCTTGTAAGGATTTAAAAAATGCATTTGAAAAAGGCAACCTCGAGGCTTTTCATTATTTGAAGCTCTATTGCAAATAGCTTAAGAACTTTTTCTGATCATTGCGCTAATTAATCCTGCCATAATTGTTATACTAACGCCAATAACTGTAAACCAGGTCCACGCCACGAGTTCCAGCAAAATAACAATTATCATAAAAATAATACCCGCTGCAAATCCCCAGAGGGCATCTCTTTGCAATACATTCTTAAATAAAAATCCCAGAAGGAATGTGCCAAGTAATCCTCCGTAAGTAAATGATGCAATGCTAAGAGCAATTTCAACTACAGCCTGAGAACTCCCCATAAAAAACAGGGCCGATAAAGCAAGAAGCAGCGCCCAAAATATTGTTAATAATCTTGATATTTTAAGTTTTCTGTTTTCATCAATTTCTTTTCCCCAAATAGGTGCGTAAATGTCGATCATTGTTGAAGACGAAAGGGAACTTATAGAACCTGCAAGTGTAGACATTGCGGCTGCAAATAATCCGGCTATTATAATCCCCGTAACCCCCGGCGGCAAAACTTCAATAATGAACATCGGAAAAACCTCATCCGACTTTACATCCATCATACCATAATAGGCATACAACAGAACACCGAGCAGTAAAAACAATGCGAACTGAAGAATAACTATAACACCACTTCCAATTATTGCTTTCTGTGCATTTCGTAAATTTTTTGTTGCAAATAATCTTTGAACAATTAATTGATCTGTGCCATGTGATGCAAGTGAAAGAAAAGTCCCGCCAAGCAATCCCCCGACAAGTGTGTACGGATCACTAAAGAAGCCTGAAAATCCTTTACTGAAGCCAAGATTAATTACTGATAATTTATCACTGATTTCCAATTCCTGTAAAATCGTTGTTAAACCGTCAGGCAATATATTTATCAAATAAATTGCCGACAGGACCGCACTTCCTATATAAAGGAATAAAAGCAACACGTCAACTTTTATAACACCCCTCAATCCACCGGTATAAGTATAAACAAGAGCTACTATTGCTATAAGGATGATTGCTATGAAAGGATCAATATTCAAAATGAGGTATAAA
>JASFSF010000171.1:0-5971 GCA_050114555.1 Ignavibacteria bacterium | reverse complement strand
AGAAAAGGGAATCAACACTATATTTCTAACAGGACTGAGTGCCGTTGGATGTGTGCTTGCAACTTACCATGGAGGTAAAGACCGGGATTACAACACGTTTTTAATTAAAGACGCGATAATGTCTCACGAGAAAAAGTTTACTGATGTTATTGAAGAAGCTTATGAAGCAATTAGCTGGGATGCAATGAAGTTTATGCTGGATTATATGAGACAGTAGAGTTTTCTTCTACTAAGTTAGGATAAATTCAATACGCAAATTGGTAAAATCTAACTTGGGTTTGAAACAGTAATTACCAAATAGTGGAAGCATAAATCTGTAATTTTGCAATCTTGTAATACTGTAATTTTTTAATCATACAACCATTCGTTCTTACAAAACAAAAATTTACTCCAAGCCTTCCATTGCTATTCCCTTCGAATTAAATTAATTTAATATTGTATTTATTTATTCCCCTTCATATAATAAATATCTGGCGCGGGGTAATGTGTTAGATGCAAAGATTGGTACTTACAGATTAATTGGGCTGCTTAAAATCCAAAGCATTAGACTTAAAAACATTTTTCATCAGTATTTCAGTATTGGAGGATAGAATGTTATCACAATTAAAAATAAAAATCGGAACCATTCTCATTTCTTTGTTTCTTTTCTCCCATATAATTTATGGACAACAATTCAATCTAACCGGTGCCTGGAAGGACAATAACGGATTGACTTATTGTATAAATCAAATTGGGAACAGGCTTTATTGGAAAATGGACGACAGACCCAGAGTACATAATGTTTTCGTCGGCATAATTTCTAACCAGTATATTACCGGGGAATGGTCAGATTTGCCAGGTGGACAAATGACCGGTAACGGTACGATGGCATTAACGATTGAGTCGAATAATAGGTTTGTTAAAACCAGCCAGACTTCAAATTATCTGGGTTCGGTCTGGACCCGGGTCGATAATTCAGAATGTTCTAAAATTGGTGGTACAAAAACAAGAAACCCGGGAGGGCAAATAAATATTGGTACATCTTGTTTGGTTGCAAAGCCGGGAGTCAATACATTTCTTAATAAAAATGAGTACATGGTTTCGCCAAATGGCAAATATTTTTTGATAATGCAGGAAGATGGAAATCTTGTTCTATACAGGGGCAGCGGACCAGGTGACCAGCACGAAGTAATGTGGAATAGCTCTACTCACACCGGGCAGAACACAGACTCTTTTATGGCAATTCAGGAAGATGGAAATCTTGTTGTTTATAGAGGTGCACCTGGAGACTATAGTACGCCTGCCTGGAATTCTAAAACATACGGGCAATCCGGCAATTATTTTTTAAATGTTCGGGACAATGGTACCATAGCTGTCTGTAAAGGCACAGGGCCCAATGATAATCAGGGTGAGATATGGTCATCAAATAAATAGCGAACATTACTGATTGTTATTTTTTTAGAATATATCTACTGATTTTTTAAAACATATTGTTCGATCATCGAGTTAATATGAAAACAACCGATAAACCAATTATTGTTGAAGAAACATTTAACACACCCATTGAGGTTGTGTGGAATGCGATAACGGATATAAAACAAATGGTGAATTGGTATTTTGAAAACATTCCCGACTTTAAACCCAAAGTTGGATTTGAAACACAGATTAATGTAGTGAGCAACGAAAGAAATTTTTTGCACAGGTGGAAAGTGATAGAAGTCCGGCCAATGGAAATGATAAAATACACGTGGAAATATGATGGCTATCCGGGCAAATCCACTTCTGCATTTGAGTTATTTGAACAGAATGATTTAACGACGTTAAGATTAACAGTAGAAAATATGGAAGATTTTCCCGATGATATTCCCGAGTTTAAAAGAGAAAGCTGCATTGGTGGATGGGAGTATTTTATTAACAAAAGACTTAAAGAGTTTTTAGCGAAGAGCTAATTTGCAATTTGCATTCTTGTAATATTGTAATTATTTAAACCATACATCCATACAAAATCACCAACTTTAAGCTCGATACATCTTGCTATTACTCCCAAATTAAATTAATTTACAAACGTATTTATGGGAGCCCCTTCTAATTTCCATCTTACTTGTGCGGGGTAGTGTACAATATGCTGAAGAGATGAGCTGGATTTGAGTAGACTAATAGCCGGAAGTAGAATTTAAGAAGTATCTTTTTAGTGAATAGCAGGATATTTTACAACAAGATATTTATGCACAGTATATTTTTAAATATTGGGAAAATAGACCAATTGAAAAGAAATCGGAACATATATTCCCGCCTACCGCAGGCAGGTTCGGTATAAGTAATAGTTATGTGTAATAATATGAATAAATTCTACAAAGATTCCATACTATTTTTCAGGAAAACTTCAGAAAGATTATCACATCTGCCTAATGAAGCCGATGATATTATGTATTTTTTGAGTTTTGCACTAGGTATTGAACGTATTTTAAAAGGTATTTTACATGACATCAATCCAATTTATGTTCTTCGAGAACAATCCTTTAAAGATTCTGCTCCAATTTTGTACAAAGATAAATTCATAAAAGAACACAAGAAGAGTAAAGAAATAAATTCTAAAGCTACTGGAGACTTGATTAGTTACAGAGAATCATTAAATAAAGTACGGCACTTCTCAGAATCTGCATTTAAGCATAGCAGTTTATTGTTTGCTATTTCTAATTATCGAGACATAATTGCTCATTGTGAACTTGATAAAATTGACATCATTAAATTGAGAGAAATATTAAATAAAGACTTTGCAATTATCTTAAATTCTTTTAGCAAAGAGCTAAAATTACCTGAACTCATAAAAAGCATCGATCCAAAGTTATATGACACTATGCAAGAGAGAAGTAAGAAAATTACTGAGGAGAATAAATTTGAAGAACAGATAAACAAGAAACTCTCGCATCATAAAAGTGTATGGAATTCCAGAAAAGCTAATTTAGAAGAATTAAAAAGAATACAAGAAAAGACTTTTAGTTTAATTGATACTAACACAGATAAATATACATTCGAAGGCATAATATGTCCAGCTTGTGAAAACACTGCAATTGTAACATTTGAAAATGAATATGAAGAAATAGCGGATAACGTGAGAGAAGGTTATTCATTCGTAACAGACCTTCATTGCTATTTTTGTGATTTAGATATTAATGATTCGGAGGAATTGGATTTCTTAGAGATTGAGCAGACTCTTATTTGGGAACAAGAAGAATACGAAATGGATATGAATCGTGAAGATTACACATAACCAGCCAATAAAGCGGACGCCGTTTTAGCATTTGACATTTATATTATTTAAAAGTTTATTATCCCACTTCAGTTTAACTATTATGAGTAGTTTGTAAATGAAAGTTTGTTCTAATTAAAAAGAGATTTAAAAATTAAAAATTGTTGTGCAGAGCTTCGGCTTAGGCACAAAACCGTTTTGTGGTTTAGCTTTAGGAGGAAATATGCGAACTAATATATGTATGAAATTATTAATCCTTTTGTTTCTTTTTCATATGTCCTCATTTTCTCCAGCACAGAATGACCATCAAAGAATAGAGTACTTAATAGAGATTTTGGATGCTAAATCATCCTATGACTCATTATTGACAGGTTTTAATAATTCGACCACTAATCCATTAATCGATAATGAATTGGTAAAAGAAGCTGTAATTAAATATCGCAATAAATATTTGAGTTGGTATGTTATTAAAAAAGAATTACTGGATTATTTTTCTTCAAATTATAAATCAGAAGAAATTGATTCACTTATTTTATTTTTTTCAACATCCTTAGGTAACAAGTTTTCTCAAAGTATGTCAATTTGTGCTTATATTATTGAAAATCAAAAGAAAAAAATGTTAGAGAACTTAAAAGAGTTTTATAATATCGTAGAACAAACTCAGTTAAATGAAGTTAGTAAAATTGGTATATCTAATAAAAATGTTGTTGGTGTTTGGAAGTTTGTTGAGTATAAAAATAACATTATTAACTTAGACGAACTTAATGATTATTCAAAAATTGGCACCAACTATTCAGCCTACGAAATAATGGAGCTTACAGAAAATGGTCAAATGAATCAAGATTTAGGTGGGGTAAAAATCAATTCAACTTATACATTAAATGGAGATAATTTCACAATTATCAATGAAAACTTGGAAAAGAAAAAATACAAATTATTGAGATTAGATAATTATCTAATGCTTTTGAGTGAAGAACAAAATGGCATCTATATTTACTTAAAACAAAAATAACCACATAACCAGCTTTTCCACCCGTTATGTAAAAAGTCAATAGTGGCGAAAAGAAAATGTTCTTAAAAATATTTAACTAAAATAGAATCAATCCGTTATTAACCATCGTTGAAAACAACGTGGCAAAATGTCAGATTAGACTAATTAATGGCGAGGCTGTATTCTGACCGGAAACTCACCTTACACCTAAGAGTGTGTTGGGACTACGTGAGCCCGTTAGTGAGCAGGGTGGAAAAAACAGTCCTCGCCTGAATAAAAGTAATTCTATCAAAGTTTTGTTCTTATAAAAATTGATACTTGATTCAAGCAACTTTAGAGAGTATGTACTGTTCTTTATGTATCCAAACGTGTCTAATTCGTCTGAGTAGTTTTTTAGCAATACGAATTATTGCTTTCTGTTTTGGCATCAATCGGCAGAGTTCGTGAAATCTAAGTGATAGCGCCGGATCTTTTCTAACGGCAGTCCAGGCAGATTCAACAATAAGTGGCCTTAAGAATTTATTATGCCGAAATGTAATACCTTTTGAGTATTCGGTTTCACCGGAACAATGAGTAGATGGAACAATTCCAACGAACGAGCAAAGTTTATCAAGATTACTAAAACGATTGATATCAATAAGTTCTGTATATAATGACATTGAGGTAATAAAGGCAATGCCGGGAACAGAAGTTAGTGAGTTGATAATTGGAGCAATATCATTTTTCTTTGCTTCAGTTCTTAGTTGCCTTAGTACTAATTTGTGATGTTCTCTAATTTGCTCGAGTTGAAGAATAAGACTTTGCAGCGTATAATTACCAGCAGTAGATTCAAAGGAAACCGATTTAAGCCAATTAATAAAGTAACCGGACCACCTTGAGTTAGTTGTATGTTCTTTAGGAATTGAAATGCCATAGTTATAAAGGAGTCCTTTAATACGGTTTTTTATTCTAGTTTGGTTTTGTACTAACCGAAACCTTAATCTCATAAGAGACCTTAATTGTTCTTGAAATATATCCGGGACATAAATGCCGGTGAGCGATCCATTCTCCAGCTCGCGAGCAAGCTTACGTGAATCAACCGGGTCGTTCTTTACAGATTTTTCTTTATTGGAGGTTGGTACATCAGCTGGATTAACAATAATGCAGTTTAATTCGAGTTCGTTTAGTTTTCGGTAAGGCCAGTACCCGGAGAAACCAGCTTCATAAACAATGTTGAAGTCTCCATCGGGATACTTGTTTGTTAAATATCTATGGAGTTCAGAAGCCGATGGATTCATTGAAAATGTCTTGTGTTCAATATTTGATGAACGTATTGTTACAATCCAATTTTTGAGGTGTGTATCAATACCGATGAAAAAAGGAATGTTCTTAAAATTTGTGGTAGCCATTTAAAGTCTCCTTATATTATTGTTGCATTTTCAACTTAATGATATTTGAGACTTTTTAACATAACATCTGAGCGTGTTTCCATCATAAAGTAGATGTGATTTAAAATGAACAAAATAGACTTCGGAAGACATAGTAATGATTATGCAGAGTGCCGCCCGGGATTTCCCTCATCTTTTTATGAGAGATTAAATACTGTTATTAATATTAACGGAACAAGAGTACTTGATCTTGCAACAGGTCCGGGAATAATTGCATTAGAACTTGCTGCACGCGGGAGTTCAGTTACAGGTATCGATATTTCCGAAGGACAAATTGCTGCTGCAAAAAGCGAAGCCAAAAAAAGAAACCTTGATGATAAAACA
>JASFSF010000170.1:0-5973 GCA_050114555.1 Ignavibacteria bacterium | reverse complement strand
CTCCGGTATTGCTTAATAATGATCGAAAAATATCTATATTCATCGAGAATTCTTTAATAATATATTTTAGAAATTCTGGTTCCATATTTCGCTTCCTTCTTTCTATCTGAATAATAGCTATAATTCGAATTGGAAATGTAAATGAAGATAAACATTGAATTTTGAATGTGCAAAATTCTTTAAGCATTTCATCACAAGCATTGACTGTATATCAAAAATATCTTTTATCATAAATAACTATTGCTTATTATTATGCGAATTTTGAAATATATATTTATGATCCGGGAGAAATGAATTGGAGTATAAAGAAAACATACTCGAACAAATTGGAAATACGCCGTTAATAAAGATTAATAAAATTAATAAAGGATTAAAACCGCAAATCTTTGCAAAGCTGGAATCTGCTAATCCCGGTGGAAGTGTGAAGGATAGGATTGGTTACAGTATGGTTGTTGATGCTGAAAAAAGCGGTAAGCTAAAACCCGGTGGAACCATAATTGAAGCAACCAGCGGGAATACAGGTATTGGTCTTGCGCTTTCCGCTGCAGTAAAAGGTTATAAATCTATATTTGTTGTTACGGACAAGGTAAGCGCCGAAAAAATTGATTATTTAAAAGCACTCGGCGGTGAAGTTGTGGTTGTTTCGAATGCTGTTGAACCTGATAGTCCGGAATATTATGTGAATGTTGCAAAAAGAATTCACGAAGATACACCCAACTCGTTTTTTGTTTACCAGTACCAGAATCCGTCCAATCCTGAAATGCATTACAGAACAACAGGACCGGAAATATGGAGGCAAACCGATGGTAAAATAACTCACTTTATTTCAAGTATTGGTACTGGTGGAACTATAAGCGGAACCGGACGATATCTAAAGGAGAAAAATCCCGATATCAAAGTGATCGGTGCTGATCCGCTTGGATCGATATTCAAGACTTACAAAGAAACCGGTAAGATTATTAAAGGAACACCATACCTGGTTGAAGGTATAGGACAGGATTGTCTTCCTGAAAATGTTCATTTCCAGTATATCGATCAGATTATAAATATAAGCGATCGTGAGTCGTTCGCAGCAGCGAGATTGCTAACGAAAGAGGAAGGAATCTTTTGCGGTGGGAGTACCGGAACAATAGTGCATGTAACCCTGGATATTGCAAAAGAGCTGTCCGAAGATGATGTTGTTGTATTTATTGTGTGTGATACAGGTGAAAGATATTTATCCAAAGCACATAATATTGAATGGCTGAGGAACAACAGGATGCTGGAAACAAAGATGAATATGCTGCGGGACATATCCGATGAGAAAAAACTACGCGGTATTGAAGATATAGTATTTGTTTACCCGGAAACTTCTGTAAAAGAAATTCTGGAAATCATCCAGGAAACTGGTTATTCGAATCTGCCTGTAATGCGGGACCGGAAATCTCTCGGCTGCATAATTGAAAATAAGTTGATGGCGCGAATACTTGAAAATTCAGATTTAATAAATGCAACTGCCCGGGAAGTATGGGATGAATGTTTTCCCACTCTCGATGCAAAATGTGATATAAAAGAAGTTAAAAAAGTATTAAAAGATAACACGGCAATCTTAGTCAGTGACTTTGGCAGGATCACCGACATAATTACCCGGTACGATCTGATTAATTTTGATAAGTAATAAATTTTCTATTGTCATTCTGAGCTAGTCGAAGAATGATAATACACTATCGAAATAACTGTTACACTTCGACATGCTCAGTGTGACAGACAACAAAATCCGAGGAGAATTTTATGGGCTTTTCCACAGACGCAATTCACGCAGGACAGGAATCCGATCCTGTAACCGGTGCAGTCATTACACCACTTTACCAGACATCGACTTATGAGCAGGATGAACTTGGTAAACATAAGGGATATGAATACGGTAGAACACAAAATAAAACACGCGAAGCCGTTGAAACCAACATCGCTACACTTGAAAAAGGGAAGTACGGAGTAGCTTTTGCTTCAGGACTTGCTGCAACTCATGCCCTTGTAAGTCTCTTAAAAGCTGGCGATCACGTTATTATATCTCACAATGTTTACGGCGGCACATACAGGTTGTATGAACAGAATTTAACAGATTTCGGTTTGGAATTTTCATGGATAGATACCACGGATGCAGATAATATAAGAAACTCGATTAAAGACAATACAAAAATGGTTTTTGTTGAAACTCCGACAAATCCAATGTTATGTATTACTGATTTAAAAGAAGTTTCAGACATCTGTAAATCACATAATCTTTTGAGCGTTTGCGACAATACATTTATGAGTCCTTATTTTCAGAATCCGTTATTGCTAGGTATCGATATCGTGCTACATAGTTCGACAAAATATTTGAATGGTCACAGTGATTTAATAAATGGAATTATTGTTACGAATAATGAAAAAGTTTATGAAAGGATAAGATATATTCAGAATGCTGCTGGTGGAATACCTTCGCCATTTGATTGCTGGCTTTTACTAAGGGCTACAAAAACTTTAGCATTGAGAATGCAGCGCCATAACGAAAATGCAACAGCCTTTGCTAACTTTTTGGTAGATTCTAATATAGCCAAAAAGGTTATTTATCCGGGCCTTACCGATCATCCCCAACATGAAATAGCTAAGAAACAAATGAGCGGATTTGGTGGAATGGTAACGGCTGATTTCGGAACTCTTGATGATGCGAAAAAAGTTCTTAATAATGTAAAAATATTTCTGCTTGCGGAAAGTCTTGGTGGAGTTGAAAGTCTTGTTTGTCATCCTGCAAGCATGACTCACGCAGCTGTCCCAAAAGATGTAAGGGATAAATTCGGATTAACAGATGGAGTGGTTAGATTTTCTGTAGGAATCGAGGATGTGGAAGATCTGATTGATGATGTAAAACAAGCTCTCGGTACTTAGTTTTTTACTGTTGTTCATCCATAGCCAATATTTTATTAACAACAGAAAAGTTTCTGGTTGTTGCTCTTTGTTTAAGAAGTTTTTCTACTTGGTTGTTTGAGAATGGATGTTTTGATTTACTCCTTTCGAATGCAGTATAAATTTCAGTTCCGATTATTTTTGAGTCCTGAATTTCACTTTGTATCTGCTTTATCCTTGCTTTTACTTCAGCCGATGGTTTTGATTGGAGAAATGTGATATAAAATTTAAATCTAGTATCATTTCCCTTTACTAAAAACGGATTACTATTTATTATTTTTTTTAGTTCAGAATTTGTCCGTAGCATTACCGTTACATCATAACCCAATTCTTTTTTGAGTTGTGATTCAATTTTATTGGTGATTTTTTTCTTATCCTTTTCATTTGATTTAAAAAGAACGTTACCGCTTTGTATAAATGTCGTTACTGCATCAAATCCCATTGATGAAAAGATTTTTCTTAAATCTTCCATTTTGATTATTCGATGTCCACTTACATTTACTCCCCTTAAAAATGCAACATATTTTTTCATTCGTATATTCGATACTTTGATAGATACGATACAGATTTTTTTATCAACTGCTTAAACACTTTAAGATCTATATCCCCGAGTTTATTTATATATAAACAACCTTTGCCGGTTTTATGCTTGCCCAGCTTTTTGAGTAACTCACCCTGACGTTTTGCACCTGACATCAAATATACAGTGAGATTTTGTTTGCGCGGTGAAAAACCGGCAACAAACCAGACGCCTTCTCTGCCGCTATCATATTTATAGTGGTATTTTCCGAAACCGATAATAGAATCACCCCACATAACGGGTTCTTCACCTGTAATTTCCTTCATGATATCAAGGATTACGAAACTGTCTTCCCGCCTCTTTTCGTCGACAACACTACTCAGAAATTTTACCGGACTTTTCCTATTTGGTTTGGTTTTTAATTCAGCCATACTTTTCACTCATTTTTTTAAAAGTCGTCTATGATAATTTATCTGACCAAGGTGATAATTAAGATGAGCTACCAAATGAATTAAAAAGAATTCGGTGGTCATTTCTTCATCAAAAACTTTGACTGGATAGATTTTGATTAGATCATCATTACTTAATTTTTCCAGAACATTTCTTATTACAATAACCGTATCATCAATCATTTTTGACAATTCTTTTACAGGTATATCTTTCAGGTTGAATTCAGCATTACGCTGTCTTACATAACCTGTTTTTCCGAGTGTTGCACCAATAAAGTGATTTAAATTTCCGATGATGTGCAAACAAAGATTACCAGCTGAATTTGATATATCCTTTTCTATAATCCATAGGTCAGCCTCATCTTCATAAAGCCTGATCTCGGATTTCAATTTTGTTAAATCCCGTTTAAATAATTTAATTAATGTGTCAGTCATCCCAACTCCCGGTAACTTCTTAATGTATTTAATAGGGGAAGATAAATAAAAGATTAAAAAATAAATTGTGTCTCAGGATAAATTAGGGATGAATCGTATGATTTTACATAGAAAATCCGCATCCTTTAGAATAATATTAAAAGGTGCGGATTAAGTTAAAATTCAGAATTTTAATCGACTTTTTGCCAGTGATTTTTGAGAAATGGTGAAAAATTCTTTCCATCCATTGCAATATCAAAATATTCTATAAACTCTGTATCTGAAATTTTTTCTATAATTAATCTAGCTGCCCAGCCGCCGGGATTGTTTTCAATTTCCCTGGTAATAAAAACAAATTTATTATCCTCAGAATATTCTTCATTCAAGAGATAAATATTCGTAAATCCTTCAACATGGAACTCTCTCAGAACGATTGAAGAGTCATTTGAATTGAAACTCATTACACTAATATCCCTGTGAACTTCACCGCGTGGTTTCTTTTCGGATATCGGGAAGGTCGATTGATTATGCGAAAAGATGTAATTTTTGTTCAGCTCATATTTATATGTTCTGAATCCGATGCCATCACCGGCAACTCCGGTTTCAACACCCTGCCAGTCTCCAATTAAAAATTCGAAGTTAGCAAAATGGTTTTGAGCAAAGCCGGCATAACTGATAGTTATGAATAGTGCAAGCAGTAATAACTTATTCATCTAATAAACTCTTTAATAGTGATTGGATAAACAAATTTAGATATTAATAATTTAGAGCGATTGTAAAAAATGGACATTATCATAAATCGGTAAAAGCAATATTTTTCTGCTCGAAATATTTTTTTGGTGTGAAGCCGGAAAATTGTCGGAACTCCTTTATAAAATGTGACTGGTCGTAATAGCCCATTTCGTATGTGAGTTCGCTTAACGAACGAGTTTCATATTCTTTAAGATGATGACATAGATGAAGAAAACGTGTGTTACGGGAAAATATTTTCGGAGTTGTTCCAACAGTTGCAAGAAAATTTCTTTCAGGTTGTTTATAAGACATGTTCATTCTATCACTCAGCTCATCGACTGTGAGTAATCCTTTCGTATCTCTTATCAACTTTAATGCATCGTCAATTCTACGTAACTTATCATTTGTGAACAATTTGGATAATAAAAAATCATTTACTGTTTTAACCTTTTTTTTAGCAGAAGAATCCTTCAATAATTCAAGGATTATTTGATGGTCCTGTTCCCATAACTTTTCAATGCTTATTGTACCGTCAAGAAAATTCCCGATGGGTTCTGAAAAGAAATGATATGCACCCCATGGATAAAAGCGTATGGAGATAAATCCAATAGCACCATTAGACTCAATTTCAATAAAATTCTGTATCTGCGAGATTGCAAATCCTTGCGGCTGTAAGAATTTATGTCCCTCTGAATCATAAGTGAAAAAAGGTTCACGGTAATGTAGAACGAGTTCCACAATGCCGTCGGGCAGGATTATTTCTCTTTCAAATTTTTCTTCAGGAGTTTCGGATTCCAGGATCCATATTAATTGTATATAATCGGAGAGTTTTTTGGATGGTATGAATTCTCTGTATTTCAATTTAATCTGCTTAGTTGAAATAGAAAAATATAATTTCTTGATAATTAATCGAGTTGAAATATACTTCGAAAT